>CAYWVP010000135.1:2203-5167 GCA_964461605.1 uncultured Anaerolinea sp. | reverse complement strand
ACGTGGTCTTTTACGACGCCAATGAATTTGTCAATTCCTACGAGTTGATCCATCGTTCCCACCTCGTGATGGTCTACAACTCCACGATCGGGCTTGAAGCCACCCTGCTCGGTAAAGCGGTTATCGCGGGCGGTAAAGCGCGTTTCACGCAGCTGGAGACCTCCTTCTACCCGGCTTCTGCTGAGGAATACAACCAGTTGCTCGAAGAATTACTAACAACAGATAATATCGAGATCCCCCCCCAATTCCAGCACAACGCGCGTCGATTCCTCTACTACCAGCTTTACGCCACCTCGCTTGAGTTTGGAGATTTTGTAGAAGACGACCGTGTGTGGAAGGGCTATGTGAAGTTGAAGGATTTTCCGCTCGATCTACTAAACCCCGAGCGTTCGCACACAGTGCGCAGCCTGCTTGAAGGAATATTACACGAGGGAGACTTCACGAACCTGACATGACGCCTCCCCGCTGCTCGATCATCATCCGTGCTTACAACGAAGAAAAGCATATCGACCGCCTGTTGCAGGGAATCCTTGAGCAGAGTGTGCATGATGTCCAGATCATCCTGGTCGATTCCGGCTCAACCGATGACACCCGGAAAGTGGCCGCCAGGTACCCGGTGGAGATCGTGGAGATCGCGCCGGAGGCATTTACCTTCGGGCGCTCATTGAATACCGGCATTTCCCATGCCACCGCCCCCCTTATCGTGATGGCCAGCGCACACGTCTACCCGGTCTACCCGGATTGGCTGGAGCGCCTCGTGGACGCATTTGAAGATGAAAAGACCGCCCTCGCCTACGGCAAACAGCGCGGAGCATCCACCACGCACTTTTCAGAACATCAAATCTTTCAGCACTGGTACCCTGAAGTCTCCGTCACCAGGCAAACGCATCCTTTTTGCAACAACGCCAACGCCGCCATCCGCCGCGAATTATGGGAAAAGCACCTCTATGATGAAACCCTGCCCGGCCTGGAAGACCTGGAATGGGGAAAATGGGCACAGGAGCAGGGACACGGGATATCTTACGTGGCAGAAGCCGAAGTGATCCATGTCCACAATGAAAGTCTGGCCGGCATTTACAACCGCTACAAGCGAGAGGCGATGGCATTCAAAAGGATCTATCCCCATGAAACCTTTGCGGTCAAGGATCTTTTCCAGCTCTTTTTCCAGAACGTGGCGAGCGACTGGAAGGCAGCCAGGCGTGCTGGAAACCTCACCACCAACTGGCGCAAGATCATCGGATTCCGCTGGCGGCAGTTTTATGGTACCTACCAGGGTTACCGTCAATCCGGTCCGCTTACCTGGCAGCTCAAAAAGGCATTTTATTATCCGCGCGATCCGGGTGCAGCCGCGAAGCAGATCGGACGCCGGGACATCGATCCAATTCAGTATAATTGATGGAAAGTAGACCAAGGAGAAAGAATGCCTGTCATTACTGTTGAATTTACTGGTTTATCGAAGTCGATCAGTGGTACTGCAACAACAACCTTAAACCTTGCAGAAGGTTCCACCTACCAGGATGTGATCCGCCACCTCGGTAAGGTGTACCCGCAGCTGATTGGTGTTTTGATCGCCGCGGACGGCGAAACGTTCCTGAGTTCAAACATGTTCATCATCGACGGGGATTACGCCAATCCTGCCATGGTCATGACCGAACCGGTCAAAGATGGCGAACACCTGCACCTGATGTCTGTTATCACCGGCGGGTGAGGTGGAACATTCCTTATCCAGGAGAATATCTAATGCCTGACTCCAATTATCCCAGGATCGTCGCACTGGTACCCATGCGCCACCATTCACAGCGCGTACCGCAGAAGAACTTCCGTCTGCTGGATGGCAAGCCGCTCTATCAGCACATCATCACCACCCTGCTTGCGGTGCCACAGGTGAGCGAGATCGTGGTCGACACAGACAGCCCGGTCATCGTGGCCGGACTGCAAGAGTCCTTCCCGATGGTAAAGGTCATCGACCGTCCGCAGGAGCTGCGCGCGGATGATATTTCCATGAACAGGATCCTGCAATACGATATCAGCCAGGCACCGGCAGATTTTTACCTGCAAACCCATTCCACCAACCCGCTGCTGAAAGCCGTGACACTTTCCAGTGCGATCGACAGGTTCCTGGCGGAGTACCCGGCGCATGACTCGCTGTTCTCCGTCACCCGCCTGCAAACCCGCCTGTATGACCACGCCGGGAAAGCCATCAATCACGATCCACGCGTACTGATCCAGACCCAGGATCTGCCCCCTGTGTATGAAGAAAACTCCTGCATTTACCTTTTCTCAGCCGCAACCCTGGCCAGGCACGGAACACGCATCGGTGACACACCCATCCTGTTCGAGACCGACGAGGATGAATCCTGGGATATTGATGAAGAGATCGACTTTAATCTGGTTGACCTGATCCTGCAGGCACGCAAAGTTTAGAGCAGGTTGCCAGCAAAACTTCAAATTAGATCGCCTCTTCTTTGCCTCCAGGCAGGGGATGGGGGTTCCCGGGTGAATCATGCGGTTTGAAGGTTATAATAATCAAAATTCGCCGTACAACAGGTAAATCATGCCAGTCATTCTTCTATCTGCCCCTTACATGCTTCCATTTATCGACCGTTTTCTCCCTGTATTGAACCACTATGGTCTTGAGGTGATAACGCCAACGGTGAACGAACGCCTCGAAGAAACCGAACTGCTCAGTTATGCCGGTCAATTTGACGGTGTGATCTGCGGAGACGACCGCTTCACCGACCGGGTGCTGCAGGCCTGCACGCCGCGGCTGAAGGTCATCTCAAAGTGGGGCACCGGCACCGATTCCATCGACCACTCCGCCTGCGCCCGCCTGGGCGTGCAGATTAAAAACACACCCAATGCCTTTACCCTGCCTGTCGCTGACAGCGTGCTGGGATATATCCTGGCCTTCGCCCGCAAGCAGCCCTGGATGGACCGCGCGATCAAATCCGGTGAATGGAAGAA
>CAYWVP010000135.1:0-2103 GCA_964461605.1 uncultured Anaerolinea sp. | reverse complement strand
GATCGCCGGGGCTGCCCTGGATGTCTTCGAGGATGAACCCATCCCTCAGGATTCATCGTTGTTGAAAATGGACAACGTCATGCTCGCACCGCATAATTCCAATTCCAGCCCGGCAGCCTGGGAGAACGTGCATTGGAATACCATCCGCAACCTGCTCATCGGGCTGAACATCGACCCGGCTGGACTGGATGACTGGAAGAACCGGTCTTAGAAAGGATTTTATGATGACCGAACAGGAAAGATTTGTGCTCATTACCGGCAGCGCCGGGGGCATCGGGAAAGCGTGTGTTGCTCATTTTGCCAGGCAAGACTGGCGTGTGATCGGTATTGATAAGAATGATTTTGGAGAGGGATTTCCGGCATCAGGGTTGTTTATTAGAGCAGATATCTCCCGGGCGGAAGAGTTTCCTATCATTTACCACAAGGTCGCCGCTTTTACGAAATACCTGAACGCGCTGGTAAATAACGCCGCGGTGCAGATCTCAAAACCACTGGTAGACACCACCGTGGACGAATGGGACATGGTGATCGCCTCCAACCTGCGCCCGGTCTACCTTTCCGCGCGCTTCTTTCATCCTTTGCTGGTCGCAGCGCAGGAAAGCGCGATTGTCAACATGTCCTCGGTGCACGCCATCCAAACTTCCGCTAATATTGCCGCGTACGCCGCCAGCAAGGGTGGCATCCTTGCCCTGACCCGGGCAATTGCCATCGAATTCGCGAACGATAACATCCGCGTCAACGCTGTGCTGCCCGGCGCCGTTGACACACCCATGCTGCGCAGCGGGCTTGACCGCGGTCACCTCAGCGGACCCAGCATCAACGAGCGGCTGGATAACCTGGCGCGCAAAACCGTCAACGGACGCATCGGTCAGCCTGAGGAAATCGCCCGGGCGGTGTACTTCCTGGCAGACAACACTCAATCCTCTTTCATGACCGGCCAGGCGCTGGTCGTGGATGGCGGCGCAACAGCCCGCCTGAGTACCGAGTAAATCATGCGCGCGAGCCTCAAAGACAAACTCCCGGCGCCGCTGCTGAACGCTTACCGCAGTGTGCGCGACAGCCTTGAAATTGCCGCGGAATTTCCGCAATCGCGTTTCCACCCCTGGCGGGTGGACTCGATCCACAAGCTGGAAGCCCTGCGAGATTCCCACCGGGGAGAACGCTGCGTGATCATCGGCAACGGTCCCAGCCTGAAGAATACGGATCTCAGCCTACTGAAGAACGTGTTTACCATCGGGATGAACCGCTTTTATATGGCCTTTCCGGACCTGGGCTTTAGCACATCGATCCTGCTCACCGTGAATGACCTGGTGATCGAACAATGCGCGGACGACCTGCGCAAGCTGCCCATCCCCACCTTCGTATCGTGGCGCGGCCGGAAGCACATCCAACCCGCCCCCAACCTGCATTACCTCTACACTTCGTACATCAAACCGCGCTTCAGCGGTGACGCCACAAGCCGCCTCTGGGAAGGCGCAACCGTGACCTTTGTGGCGATGCAACTGGCGTACTTCATGGGCTTCGAACAAGCCATCCTGATCGGTGTGGACCACAACTTTACCACCAAGGGTACTCCCAACACAACCGTGGTATCCGCCGGGGATGATCCCAACCACTTCCATCCGGGCTACTTCGGCCAGGGCTTCCGCTGGCAGCTGCCGGACCTGGATACCTCGGAGATCGCATATCACTTGGCAAAAGAAGCTTATCAGAAAGACGGACGCGAGATCCTGGATGCCACGGTGGGCGGAAAACTGACCGTCTTCCCGAAAGTGGATTACGACAAGACCCTGGCATGAACAGCAAACCCGTTGTCACCATCGTTACACCCTCCTACAACCAGGCGGATTTCCTTGAAAAAACCATCCGCTCAGTGCTTGAACAGGATTATCCAAACATCGAGTACCTGGTTATCGACGGCGGGTCGACTGATGGCAGCGTAGAGATCATAAAAAAGTACGCCGACCGCATCAACTGGTGGGTGTCGGAAAAGGACAACGGGCAGGCGGACGGGATCAACAAGGGTCTGCGGCGGGCAAGCGGGGAGATCATCGCCTGGCTCAACTCGGATGATTTTTACCTGCCGGGAGCGGTCAGCAGCGC
>CAYWVP010000134.1:0-5173 GCA_964461605.1 uncultured Anaerolinea sp. | reverse complement strand
AAAATGAGCGATGTCGCTTCCGAGGGGCGCACAGTCATTTTTGTCAGTCACAACATGTCAGCGATCCAACGCCTGACACATGAATGCATCATCCTGGATAAAGGGAAAATGGTGCTGCGGGCGCGTACACCTGAGGCTGTGGATTACTACCTGACCAACGACTTTTCTGCCAGCGGAGAAAGAAAATATCATTCTGCCGAGATCCCAACCAGCGCGCACCCGTTCAAACCTATTGCAGTTCGTGTGAAGAATAATGCCAACGTAACCACAGACAACCTGCTTTCGGTTGAACCGGTCACGATTGAAGTGGAGTACGAGCTGGCAACCGACATCACCGGACTGCGGGTTGGAATCTACCTGATGACCTCGCGCGGTGAGTATGTTCTCACCTCTTTTGATACGGATGCCCCGGAGAAATTCCAGGCTTTCGGGGTGCGCAAGGCAGGTCGCTATGTCAGCCGCTGTACGATCCCCGCTGACTCGCTGAACGAAGGCCGCTTTGTGATCGGGGTCAACGCAAGTTCATACATGGTCAAGCGATATTTCGCAGATGAACGCGCAATCAACTTTAATGTCAATGCCACCGGTGCGCCAGGCATGCAGTGGGTGGAAGTAAGGCAAGGCCCGTTGCGCCCCAGGTTGGATTGGAGAATTGAGGAAGTTCACTAAATGGCGAGCAAAAAGGAAATCTTAAAGAAAGTTCTTGGCGAACTACCCCTTACCGCTGAAGTGTACTGGTTGCTGCGGCAGAACGGCTATTCCTCACCTACCAGCTTTTCACTGAAGAATATCCGTGAAGTCCTGCCTGAAGCGGTTAAATTGACTGAAAAAGTCAGAGTGAAAAATAAAACGGGCAAGAAAGTATTAACCTTCGCTTCCACGCATTATTGGCTGGAACACGTGGTAATGACAAGCCTGGCTCTCTCAGCACAGGGGCACAATGTTACCCTGGCTTATTATCCGTACGGGCACTGGCATGCGGATTCCACGCAATTTGACATCCGGCGGCAGAACATGTACGCAAATTCCGTCCTTCGTCCAGCCTCATCGGTCATCCATTTTGAAAATATGTTGCGCAACAATTTTTCCTTCACCCAACTGCCGGAACAATTGATCAAAGACGTGGAGCAGATCACCAGTTACGACTACATGTATGCATTTCAAACCGAAGAGGTGAACCGCGAGGATCCGTTTTATCACTTCCGCTATGAGCGCAACCTGCAAACTGCCAAAGCAATGTTCAATTACCTGCGCAAGAATCAGCCGGATGTCGCCATTATACCCAACGGCACCATCCTCGAATTCGGCGTGGCGTTCAGGGTCTGCAGATATCTCAAAATACCCACATCAACTTATGAGTTCAGCGACAAGCGCGGGGCGATGTGGCTCGCGCAAAATGAAGAGATCATGCTGCAGAACACGGATCGATTATGGAATGCCTACGCGCAATACGAGCTTTCGCCTGCAGAACTCAAGGAAACCAAGACACTGCTATCTTCACGCAGAAATGCCACCACTTACGGTGATTATTCACGCAAGTGGCAGCGCATACCGGCAGAAGGACAGGCGGTCATCCGGGAAAAACTCGGCCTGTCAAATAAACCAATCGTGCTGCTGGCCACCAATGTCCTCGGCGACAGTCTTACGTTAGGCCGGAATACCTTCACAAAATCCATGTCGGAATGGATCATCCGCACGATCCAGTATTTTATTGAAAAACCGGATGTACAGCTGGTCATTCGCATACACCCCGGTGAAGCGCTGGTGAAGCACGGCAGCATCCTTGACCTGGTGAAGAAGACCCTTCCCCAGCTGCCGGAGCACATCAAACTCATCGAGCCGCTGGACGAGGTAAACACTTACGATCTGATGGACGTGGCAGATCTCGGCCTGGTCTATACCACCACGGTGGGGCTGGAGATGGCCTTGCGCGGTATCCCGGTGGTTGTGGCAGGTAAAACTCACTATCGCAACCGCGGTTTCACACACGACCCCAACACCTGGGTGGATTATTTCAAATTGCTGAACAAACTACTGGAAAATGTTCACGATTACCGCCTGAACGAAAGCCAGGTGGCACTGGCCTGGAAATACACCTACCTGTTCTTCTTCAAGTATCCAGTGCCTTTCCCCTGGCATATGGTGCATCTCAAGGAAGACCTTGATAAGTATCCCTTATCCGAAGTGATCGGTTCTTCAGGCATGAAGAAATACGCTGAAACCTTCGCCTCCTTAACCTTCAGCCAAACAAAGGATGCCGGCAATGGCGCATAATCCACAGGCTGATCTGGTGTTCAGACGCCAATTTGTGTGCGGACCGGATGCGAGCCTGTTCCCTTCCTGGAACCGGGCTCTGCTGCCGGACGGCAATACCCTGGCGGCGCACCCTGACCTGCAGATCACCGAACACACAGGAGATCATTTTCGCCTCATCCTGCTGGGTTACCTGCTGGACCCTATCGAACCGGCATTGGATAATCCAGGTGTGCTGCGAAAGATCGAAAACGGAGCGGCTAACCTTGACCAGCTGCTCGAGCAACTCTACGATAAGAGTGGTCATTACATCCTATTTGCGTATGGTAAGGATCAACGGATCGTTCTCAATGACGCAGGGGGATTGAAACAGGTGTACTACTACCGCGATGATGAAGGTAAAACCTGGCTCACCTCCCACGCGGCTATCCTCGCCGAGCGATTGGGTTTGAAAGTCAGCCCCGAAGCGGACCAATACATCCATTCACCCAAGTATAAAAAGAAACTGGAACCCTGGTGGCCGGTTGATAGCTCACCTTACGTTGGCGTGAAGCGCCTGGTACCAAACCATTACCTCGACCTGGCGACCCACTCACAGGTACGCTTTTGGCCATTGACCAGATTAAAGCGCTACTCTCTGCGTAAAGGCACGCAGCTCGCTGGTGATCTCTTAAAAGGCACCTGCCAGGCCGGGTTCAACCGCTTCCCGGTCGCCCTCACCCTGACAGCTGGTTTTGATTCCAGGGTCATCCTGGCAGCCTGCAAGGATTTTGCCCGTCAGATCGATGTTTTTTCGATGATCTACCGCCATTTGAACGAAGAGAGCGAAGACCTGGTAATACCGAAGAAGATTGCGGATGCTCTCCAATTAAAATATCGTCAGATCAGGTGCGATGGCGAGATTCCTGCCGACTTTATCAACCTGTATGAACGCAGCACAGCCGGCTATAAGACAGATTGGATGAACCTGGTCTACGGAAGATACGCCAATGTTCCGGCTGAAAAGGTGATCTTCAAGGGTAATATCGCTGAGGCTATACGGTGTGATTTCTGGCCGGACGGGATCTACCCGGTAGAGGTCACGGTCGATACCCTGGTAGATGCTTCAGTACTCGGAGATGATCCGTTCGTCTATCAGTGCATGGAAAGATGGATGAAAGAAGCCCTCCCCACTGAAAAAATGGGCTACAAAATCCTGGACATGTTTGCCTGGGAAGTGGAAGCGGGCAGCTGGCAGGCGATGAGCCACAGCATATTTGGTTTCGCACACGAGGAGTTCTCTCCATTTGGCAACCGCAAGATCCTCGACATCATGCTCGGGGTACACAAGCGCTATCGCTGCTGGCCGGATCTCACCCTTGAGCAGGAGATCATCAAATACCTGTGGAAAGACCTGGCAGATTTTCCGTATTACTCGTCATGGAGCATGCACGGATATAAGAAGAAATTCTACGATGGAGATATTCTCAATTTTCTCCGCAAAATCAGGCATCGATTAAAGAGGTTAATAAAATGATGGATTGGAAAAATAGTGTTGTCCTGGTAACCGGTGGGACCGGTTCTTTCGGCAAGAAATTCATCGAGGTCATGCTGAAGGAGTATCACCCGCTGAAATTGATCGTATTCAGCCGTGATGAATTAAAGCAGCACGAAATGCAGGCTGCCGGTTTCAATGACCCATCCTTACGTTACTTTATCGGCGACATCCGCGATCAACAGCGCTGCCGGCGCGCGTTCGAAGGGGTCAACGTGGTCATCCACGCCGCAGCCCTTAAACAGGTACCCGCCTGTGAATACAACCCGATGGAAGCGATCAAGACCAACATCCTCGGCAGCGGCAATGTGATCGATGCAGCGATTGACGCCGGGGTGAGCAGGGTTGTCGCACTCAGCACGGACAAAGCTGTCAACCCGGTCAACCTGTACGGCGCCACAAAACTCGCTGCGGAAAAATTATTCATCCAATCCAATGCCTATGCCGGAGCGAAAAATACCCGTTTTTCGTGCGTGCGCTATGGCAACGTGGTGGGCAGCCGCGGATCGGTGGTACCGGTGTTCCTGAAGCAACGCGAAACCGGAAAGGTTACCGTGACGGATGAACGCATGACCCGCTTCTGGATCAGCCTGGAGCAGGGCGTGCGCTTCGTTATACGGGCTGTTGAGAACATGCACGGCGGTGAGGTCTTCGTTCCGAAGATCCCCAGCATGACCGTGACAGACCTGGCGCGCGCAGTCGCCCCCGAGGCTGAGATCGCGTACATTGGTATCCGCGCGGGTGAAAAACTGCATGAGGTGTTGATCTCCGACGATGAAGCCCGCCAAACGGTTGAACTGGAGGATATGTATGTGGTCCAGCCGGCAGAATCGTTGTGGTTCGGGCGTGACTGGGAAAGCAAGGGTAAATTGTTGGATGACGGTTTCAAGTACGCATCCAACACCAATACCGATTGGCTCGATGTGGATGCCATCCGCAAGATCATCGCCCCAATCCAGGCAGAATATGAATCCGGGAGGATTGGATGACCCACTTCCTCGTCACCGGTGTCAGTGGATTGCTTGGCTTGAATTTCGCACTGGCTGTGGACGGAAAAAAGCACCAGGTCACCGGCGTTGCCAACACAACCCCCATGCTCTGGGCGACCTTCAAGAACGTTCAGGCCGAGCTCACCCAACCAGCTGTGGTGGAAGAGTTGATCGAAACACACAAACCCGATGTTTTTCTGCACTGCGCGGCGATGGCGAACGTGGACGCCTGTGAAGCGAACCCGGAGTTGGCGCAGCAGGTGAACGCGCAATTACCCGGGATTATCAGCGCTGCCTGTAAAAAACATGGTATCCGCTTGGTGCACATTTCCACTGACGCGGTTTTTGATGGCAGCAAAGGGAATTACACGGAAGAGGACACCCCAAATCCGCTCAG
>CAYWVP010000133.1:3392-5174 GCA_964461605.1 uncultured Anaerolinea sp. | reverse complement strand
AGCACCTCGGTCTTGACCCCGGCCGGCGGGTTGATGCCCAGGTTCGGCGCGAAGTAAAGGAAAGCGATGATGCCGCCGACGGCAAGCAACGCGATCAACGCGCCCGCCCACGGATAACGCCGTCCGAAGATCAGGTCCAACCCGATGACCACCAGGATGAGCGGCCACAGGCGCAGCAGGACGTTAAAGTTGAAAGATTCCAGTACTCCCAGGTTTCTGAGCAGGAGGACCAAACCGGCGCCGATCAGGAGGATCGGCCAGAACAGTGAATTCTTGCGTGGTTCATTAATCATAGCAACACCTCAGTTTTACAGGCTTATTTCTTAAAGGATATACGCTGTAAAGCCTTGAGGGTTGCACCGGGATTGTCGGTGACGATGGCATCACACCCCAGCAACTTGTAATACCACAAACGGCTGTCGGGGGTGGGGTCAAGCGGGCAGACCAGCTGCTGGCGGCGGTGGGCACGGTTCACAAAGAATGGATTCAGGAAAACCGCCGGCCAGAAGGGACCCAGCACCTCCGGCAGGGGATGGGGAGCAAATTTTGCCATGGTGATCCAGCCCATGGGAATGGCGGGCTCAACGACCTTGACTGTTTCCAGGCGGGAGAGGGAGAAGGATAAGGTGATG
The DNA here is from genome assembly GCA_964461605.1 of uncultured Anaerolinea sp. GTDB lineage: Bacteria > Chloroflexota > Anaerolineae > Anaerolineales > Anaerolineaceae > UBA6107. The sequence goes on along the minus strand of CAYWVP010000133.1, from coordinate 4,542 downwards.
GTGCGCTCGAGAATGCCCGCAGTATGCAGTTCCGCCACCAGGCGGCGGCAGACCTCAAGTTCAAGAAAGCGGTCGGTCTTTAATTCCAGCGCCAGCGCGACGCCGGCGGGCAGGATCGCGGCGGTTTCCGCCAGGGTGGGGATGCGCTCAGACTCGTAACCCTTGAAACCGTAAGATGCGCTGAGCTGTTTCAATTCAGCCAGCGTCTTCTCTGCCACCGCACCGCTGCCATCCGTGGTGCGGTCAACGGTGGCGTCGTGGATGCACATGAACACACCGTCAGCGCTTAGGTGCAGATCGGTCTCGAGGATATCAGCGCCTTCCTTGAAAGCCTGTTGGAAGGACGCGAGCGTATTCTCCGGGCACAGCACGCGGTTCCCGCGGTGCGCCATCACGTAGGGTTTGGTCCGTCCGGGTAAAGATAATTTATCCATCGGTCACTCCGTGGTCAATCAACTTTGATGGTAAACCTGAAGCGGCAATCCTCTTCAAACCACATGGGGAAATTGGTGCCCCACAGGTTGTTATGAAGGCAGAAGTGCACCCCTTCGCGCATATCGGGCTGGTCATTGGTGAAGTTCAGCAGCGAGCGCTGACCGGGCGCGACCAGCGGGGAATCGAGGGCGGAAAGGGTGAGGCTGCTGCCGGGAGTGCGGCAGATCACATATTGACCGCTGGCGTGCAGATGGCGGTTGCCGTTTTCCACCACTTCAAGCGGGGAGATCTCACGCCCCATCTTCTCAATGTGCCAGGCGGCGTTTTCCCTGACGGCGGGCTGGAAGTTCATCCAGAAGGCTTCTGGCAGGCGCGCGGCGGGTTTGTTGAACCACTGCAAGTCCACATGGAGGGTGCCGCCATCGGACGGCAGGCTGTAGGTAATGAACACCTTCCCCGGCGCACCGTATTGTTGGACGGCCTGCTGAGAAAACGACAGTTGGAATAACAGATGGTTAGCTTCCGGGGTGCTGCGGCGGTAGACCGCGTTCACTGCCGGCAGCCAGTGGCGGCTCTCGGCATCCTGCGGGGAGAGACCGGGTTTGCAAAAATCCTCCTCAGCCCAGCCATGGCGCTGCGATTCCAGGATGTACTGGTTGAAGAAACGGTCATAATCCGCGCTGGAAAAGGTCTGGTAGGAAAGCTGCGAGAAGGG
>CAYWVP010000133.1:0-3292 GCA_964461605.1 uncultured Anaerolinea sp. | reverse complement strand
AGAAACGGTCATAATCCGCGCTGGAAAAGGTCTGGTAGGAAAGCTGCGAGAAGGGTGCGGAGCCGTTTACCCAGGACACGCCGTTGTGGCGGTCCAACAGGTCAAAAACGCTGCCGTCCTCCACGTTGAAACCGACCGAGAGGACAGGGTTCTCGAGCAGCGGGCGATCAGGCTGGAGCGGCTGCCACTCGGTCAAATCCGGGAGCAGCGGACGGATGGATTGCAAACGGCCGCGCGCCGCGGTGCCAAGGGGTGTGTCCTCCAGCGCGTTGACCGCCAACTGGGGGTAGGCGCGCTTCTCCACCCATGATGACTCGAAGGTTTTAAAATTGGGCTGTACGCGGGCGGCAAAAAATTTCTCAGCTGTGTAATTTTCATGGTCGTTGAGCCAGGTCTTCTCGTCCATGCCCCAGGTGTGTTCAGCTACCAGCAGCAGCCAGCGGTTGAAGTTGATGAACGATCGTTCATCTCGGGATATCCTGCCCGATTTGAGCCATTCCGTGCGCAGGCGCAGGAGTTCGCGGTAGCGGCTGACCTTGATGGGGTCGGTACCCACACCGTGGATCCAGGAATCACCAATCTCGGAAGTCACAATAGGCAAAGTGTCGCGCACTGTGGAGAGATGCTCAGCGAAATCAGATAGCGTGGAGGCGAATATGTGTGATCCGGGCAGGCGGGTACCGATCTCGCGGTAAACGTCCTTCACCTGGTCTGCCGACTGCGGCCCCATGTTATCCATGGTGTGGCCAAAAGCCAATGAATGCTCCAGGCCGGGGATCTCAAAGGCGCTGCCGTAGCCGCTTTCGTACATCACGATCACCTCAGCGCCGGAGGGATCCTGCCAGCGGAAGAGACCCGGTACGGAGGGAACAGTGGAACCGGGGTTGACACCGATATGCAGAAAAGTGACACCGGCCTCCGCCAGCAGGGGGATGATGGCGCGGGTATGCCCGGGCACATCGGTCATTTTCGCGGCGGTGGTGCGTCTGCCGAAGCGGGCATCGAGGGATTGCGAGAGGGACAAGCCAAAACGGAAGAGATCGGCGTCCATCAGCTCGGTATGGGTGGTGAGGGGCAGCGCGTGCCAGGCAATATCACCGGCGAGGATGCCCTCCTCCATCACCTTTCTTTCCGCGCTGGTGGCCTGCTCCAGGTACTCGTAGATCAGCCAGGAGCCGGTGGTCCAGATGAATTTTTCATGCCCGCCAGCTTCGCGCATTTCGCGTGCCACGCGCAGGGCGGCCGGGATATATTTCTTGAAATAATTCTGCACCACCACCCGGGCGAGATCGGTAAAACCGACGTCGAGGTGGGTTTTGAAAATGAGATGAATTTGACGTGTCAAGATCAACCTTTCGAATTGGTGATTTTAATGCGCGGCAGGAGCAGGACGGAGAGCAGGAACAACCCGCCGTAGAGGGCAAAGATCACCGGGTACCCCAGGCCAGGCTGGATGGCGTTGAAGTAATCTGCCAGCGGACCGCCAATGCTGGAACCGATGATACCGGCGCCAGCGCCGGCCAGGTTGGAGATACCCAGGTAGCGCCCGGCATCCTCTTTGGGGACGAGATCAGTACCTAAAGCCCAGTTGGCTGCCATGAAAGTGCCGGTGCCCAGCCCGAGGAAGACCCCGGAAACCATGACCATCGGGATGGTACGCGAGAAGACCAGGATGATCGTGCCGAGGACAGCCAGGAAACCGGCAGCGGCGAGCAGTTTTTTGCGTCCGACCTTATCCGACAGGATACCGCCGATGATGGATGAAATGAGCAGGAATACAAAGATCACCGCGGTCAGGTAGGTGGTGACGGTAGCCGGGTTGGGCACCTGCAGCACGTCTTTGACGAAGAACATGGCAAAGTTGCGGACCGACCCGATGGCGGCCAGGAACATCAGGCGGGTGACCACCCACCAGATGAAGGGCATTTGCCCCGCGGCTTCCTTGCCGATGCCCACCTGCGCGCCAAAGTACACACCAATGACGATCGATCCTGCCATGCCCAGCAGACCCGCCAGGCCGACCAGGATGATGCGCAGCGCCAGGCTGGTGGTCTCCTCCGGGAGCCACGTGCCGATACCCTTGACCAGCAGCAGGGCAAGCTGGGTGACCCCCACGAAAATGATCGTCAATAACATCATGCGCAGGATGGGACGGCCTGCAGGACGGGGAGGTTTTTCGGTGATGGGTTCTTCACGGGTGAAGCGCACGGTGATCAGCATGGTCACCAGGAAGGTGGCCATCAGGATGAGGATGACCACCCAGAACTTCTGTTTATCGATGAGGGGGGAGATGAGCAGCACCAGGGCGGCGGGCAGCATTTCCATTACCGATTTGATACCCGAGGCGCGCCCGCGCTGCTGTTCGGGAACGATGTCAGGGATCAGCCCCTGCTGCCCGGCCTGGCTGATGTTGGAGGAGAACTGCAGCAGGATGATGCCCAGCAGCAGCACCGCCAGGGAAGCCGTGATACCGAAACCCGACTGGAAGAAGGCGTTTAGCGGGGAGGTTTTGAACCATAACGACGCACCGACCACCCCCAGGAAAAGGATGTTGAGCAGTGCGCCGAGGATGATAAATGGACGGCGGCGGCCCATTTTGCTGGTGTTGCGGTCGCTGAGCATGCCCATCACCGGTTGAATGAACATCGCCACCGCCAAGCCGGTGACGTAAACCAGGGCGGTGTAGGTATTCTTCTTCTCCGGCGGCATGAAGGCCAGCACGAGGGCGGGCAGGAGCAGGGGGCTGATCACATTGGAAGCCATGCTCAATCCGAGCTGGTAACCATTGAGGGTGAGGAGTTCATACCATTTCAGCAGGCGTTTCATGGGGGTCCTCCGATCCGGGTATTTATTTCAAGAAACAATCAGGGTATCGCTTTATCTTCTTTATAGTATTCACGGATGAAGGGATTGTCAAGCGTGCTCACGCTGTTGGCGGTAGGTTTTCACAGACCCGCACGTTAACCCATGAAAAGGTTGTGAAAAACCTTTTCATGGGTGTGTTGGAGATTCCCGATAAAAACGATCGGGACATTGCGCAACACTCCATGGTCAATGGGATTGCCGCGCCCCGAAAAACACGGGGCTTCCCAGAAAAGTCACCCGGGACATTGCGCAATGACAGAAGAGCGGTGGGTTTTCAACCCACCCAACGTGTACTGTGGATCTGCACGCTGACCCAAGAAAAGGTTATTACAAACCTTTTCTTGGGTTAACTTCTGGTTTGTTTCTAACGCGATTCTTATAAAAACCACTTGACTTTTGTTGTTAATATGAGTAATATTATCTTAAT
>CAYWVP010000132.1:0-5225 GCA_964461605.1 uncultured Anaerolinea sp. | reverse complement strand
ATGAAAGCTACGAGGGCATCGAAAGCGCGTTGATCACAGTCAATGCTGGTGATCTCCACATCAATTCCAGCGATGACGGTATTAACGTATCTTCCGGAGTGGACGGATCCGGAATGAACAATGGATTCGTCGGCGCAGGTCAGAATCAACAGCCTCAACCCGGCGGGCAACCGGGAGATAGGCCGGCTGGCGGTTTCGGCCAGGACATGTTCACTTCCACAGGTGATGATGCACTTCACATAAACGGTGGGAGTATTTACGTGAACGCATTTGGCGACGGGATCGATGTAAACGGCGCCGCGGAGATGACCGGTGGTTTGGTGCTGGTGGACGGACCCGTCGAGAACATGAACGGTGCACTGGATTATATGAGCACCTTCAACATTTCAGGCGGAACGCTTGTCACTGCCGGCAGTGCCGGTATGTCGATGGGATTGAGTGAAACCTCCACGCAGAATTCGCTGCTGCTCAATTTCGAGCAGGTGCTTACCGCTGGTACAGCCATCCACATCGAAGATATGAATGGCAACGCGATCCTGACTTTCATCCCGGAAAAAGATTTTCAATCCATCGTCTTTTCAGCTCCTTCACTGGAGATCGGTGCTGAATACGCCGTTTCAGTGGGTGGTAACACAACCGGTGAGATTGTGGATGGACTTGCCACCGCAGTAGATTATTCCGGTGGCAGCGAATACACAAGTTTCACCATCAATTCCATCCTGACAACCATTGGCAACACTTACGGTCATGGACCGGGCGGACGCCAGCGACCATGACTTAATGTTGGCGGGAAGCTATCGAGCTCCCGCCAATTTTTTTTGTTCTGTCATCGCTATACAAGAAATAAACCATCCAAGCAATCACAGCAGTTATCATCAAATTAATAAGGTAAGAAACGTGAAACGGAGTTGAAATGAGCAACATTAACACTCAATTGTCTTTCAAAAAAAATAGTGAAATAAACGGGAAAAAGTGGTTTGATTCTCACTTGACCGATGCACAGCTGCCCGCGGTCACGAGCCTGGACACGATCCTGAAGGAGTACAGGCCTATCACACTGGCAGAGATGGAGTCTGTAAAACTGTTGAACCGGGTGGATTACAAGTATGTCCTCCCTTTTTACATGTTGCAGAATACATTGGCGGCTTTATCTACTGAATATCGCATCCTGGTCGTGAATGGGACGCCCTTCAATCACTATCGCTCCCTCTATTTTGACACACCTGATTTTGCCTTATTTAACATGCACGTCAACGGCCAGGCGGAGCGCTACAAGGTGCGCTCTCGAGAGTACCTGGATTCTCACCTCAACTACCTGGAGGTGAAACACAAAACACGTAAAGACCGCACGATCAAGAAACGCCTGCTAACGCAACAACCGCTGCTTTACGTCACGACCGAAGCGGGCGAGTGGCTTGAAGAGGTCATGCCGTGTGAAAACGAAAAGCTGGAGCCCAAGATCTGGAACACCTTCACGCGCATCACCCTGGTGAACGTGGAACGCTGTGAAAGGGTAACGATCGACATGGATATTGTTTTTTACAATGCCGACCACATCTCGCTGCTACAAGGGATTGCGGTCGCCGAGGTCAAGCAGGACGGACACGATCACTTTTCCCCCTTCAAGCGGCAGATGCGCGATGTGCATATCCCGGACACGGGTTTCAGCAAGTATTGCATGGGTACCTCCCTGCTCTTTGATAAGGTTAAGAAGAATGCTTTAAAGCAGCGCACATTATGGATCGAAAAAATTTCCAAAGGACCAACAAATGTCTAATTTTTCCAGTTTCTTATTTAGTTTTGTATTCAACCTCGTGGTTGCCATTGTCCTTGTTCGCTTTATTTACTACCCTACCACGCACAGTAAGCGCTATGTATTGACCTTTCTGGCTTTTAACAGCGTGATCTTTTTCGTTTTGCATTTTATGAACAGCATCGAGATCAGCCTTGGAGTGGGATTTGGACTCTTTGCCATCTTCACCATCCTGCGCTATCGCACCGATCCGCTGCCCGTGCGGGAAATGACCTATCTGTTCATCATCGCCGCATTGCCCGTGATGAACACTGCCGCCGTGGATGGCACAAACTGGCCGCAGCTCATCGTAGGCAACCTGGCGATCCTTCTGCTCATGTTCATCCTCGAAAGGGGCTGGGGATTTAAATACGACGCCTCAAAGCGCATTGTTTATGAAAAGATCGAACTGGTCCGTCCTGATCGGATGGAAGAGCTGATGGCTGACCTGGCAGAGCGCACCGGATTGAAGATCAAACGGGTGAGTGTCGGCAAGATCAACTTCCTTAAGGACACAGCAGAGTTGACGATCTACTACGAGGGAGGTTCACCAGATACTTGGAATGGTCATGATCAGCCCGTGGTCATCGCATACAGCAGCGCGGATCTTGATGACTGAAAATGAAGTAAGAAATCGCGACGGCTGCGTTGGATACTGCAATCATCTTTTCTCCTCCTTCTACACCGAAGCAGGATGGGGTGGACTCCCATCCTGCTTCAGGCAACCTGAATTCTTCACGGATTGGATATAATTTAAACATGGCAAGAAAAATACTCGTAGTGGATGATACGCGCAACGTGTTAACGATGATCAATGATTTCCTCATCAGCCAGGATTACGAAGTACTCACCGCGGCGGATGGCAGAGAAGCATTGGATGTCTATCGCACAGTGAAACCCGATCTGATCCTGCTGGACATCATGATGCCCAACATGGATGGTTACCAGTTCATCACCCAGCTGCGCAAGGAATCAGATGTACCGGTCATCATGATCACCGCCAAACAACAGGAAGCGGAGATCATTAAGGGCTTTGACCTTGGTGCAGATGATTACATCACCAAACCTTTCCGTTTGCGCGAACTGCTCGTCAGGATGCGCGCGGTGCTGCGAAGAGCCGCACCGATGGATGAGAACCGCCCCGGCTTGACCATCGGAGATATTGCACTCGATTACAACCGGCATCTGGTCACCAGAAAAGGTGTTCCGATCGACCTCACCCCGCTAGAGTTTCACGTGTTGGCAATGCTGATGCGCGCAGCCGGAAAGGTTGTCAAACGTGCCGACCTTTGCATTGGCCTGATGGAAAACGGCTACACAGGCTCTGAAGCAACCCTTAAGATCCACATCCGGAATCTGCGCCAAAAACTGGATGACGATCCGGACCAACCGATGTACATCGAGACCATTTTTGGCATCGGGTATCGTTTCATAGGGGAGACTGCATGAAGCGTTCGTTGAAGGCCAAACTGATCCTCTCCTTCCTGGCGGTAGCACTGATCACTGTCACTGTTGTCTCGGTATTGATCCGCCTGACCTCCGGACAATCCCTCATGAATCTGGTGGTGGAGCAACAGGCGGCAGACATGAAAGTCGCAGCCCAGGGGTACTACATTGCGTATGCAACGATGGATGGTTTTTTTGAATATTACCTGATCAGTGACGCTGTCTCTACACGGCCGCTGCCTCCGGATTCACATGATATGCGTGGGTTAAATGGCATGGTCGATCAAAATTTAAACGCCCTTGTCCCGTTCGCAGGTTTCAATATTGGCGATGCTGTTCCGCGTGATTTTCTGAAGCGGGCGGTTGAAGTTGAAGTCGATGGTAAAACGGTTGCCTGGATACTGCCGGACACCAAATACCAATTTGCTTTGAACGCTGAAGAACAGCTCTTCCTGCGCCGTACCAACCTGGCCATCGGGCTGGCTGCCCTGGCGGGCGTGCTGGCTGCGGTGATCATCGGGTACTTACTTGCCGGCAGGCTGATCATCCCGATCCGGCGTTTGTCCACTGCATCCAAACAATTGGCAGCCGGAGATCTGCAACAACAGGTACCAGTGACTTCACAGGATGAACTTGGACAATTGACTGAAACCTTTAACAAGATGAGTGCCGAGCTTTTTGAAGCAGACCAGAAGCGAAAACGCCTGACCGCTGACATCACGCATGACCTTAGCACTCCCCTGCAGATCATCTCCGGATACATTGAAATGCTGGAAGGTGGTGAGGTCTCCCTCACCCCGGAACGACTCGAGGTGATCAAAGCCGAGATCGAGCACCTGCGCCGCCTGGTGGGCGACATGACCACCCTCACGCAGGCGGAATCCGGGGCGTTGGAATTACTGCTCCAGCCAATGGATCCAGCCTCCCTGTTGGAACACATTGCGCGGATTTACCGACCGATCGTCGAACAAAAAGGGGTCAGCCTGGAGCTGAGTATTGACCATACCCTGCCCCCGATCAAAATTGACGAAGGACGCATGATCCAGGTACTGAAGAACCTGGTCGATAACTCCCTGCGGTATACACCAGCGGGCGGTACGATCCGCCTGAGTGCGGAAACCGGTGAAAAGGTAAGCCTGCGTGTACAGGACAGCGGCGAGGGCATCGACCCCAAGTATCTGCCTTACGTTTTCGACCGTTTTTACCGCGCGGACAAGAACCGGTCTGGTGCCAGCGGAAAAATGGGTCTCGGATTAGCCATCTGTAAAGCCCTGGTCAATGCCCAGGGCGGATCGATCGCGGTGACCTCACCTGGTAAAGGAAAGGGAACCACTTTTTCAATCTGTTTTTCACCCGAAAAGTAACATTGTCCATTATCATAATAAAAGCAAATCACGCAGACTGAAAAGTAGCCTGCCTGGATTTGCGAATCCTTTGCAGAAAAGGAATTATCAATATGAAGATCGAACGTATCAATTTCGCCGGATGGGAGGATTGCATCCAACTCTCCCACCGCGACCTGACCCTGATCGTGACCACCGCAGTCGGTCCTCGTATCATTTATTGTTCACTCAACGATAAAGGTAATCTGTTTTACGTGAACCCTGACCAGGCCGGCACCAGCGGAGGAGATGAATGGAAGACCTACGGCGGTCACCGCTTTTGGTGCGCACCGGAAGACCTGGCTTTCACTTACGCTCCTGACAATCAACCAGTACAGGTGATCGAAAGCGGACACGGCGTGCGCTTTACCGCGCCGGTGGAAAAAAGCGGTGTATTGAAAACCATCGAGATCTCCCCTGTCCCGGGGCAGAACAGGATCCAGCTGGAACACTTTGTGCAAAATATGGGCAGGCAGACCCTGCACCTGGCCCCGTGGGCATTGAGCGTGATGTGTTCAGGCGGCGTCGCGGTCTTCCCGCATAACCTGGAACGCGCGCAGCAGCTCCTGCCCACGCACAGCATCAGTCTGTGGGGCTACACGCAA
>CAYWVP010000131.1:0-5306 GCA_964461605.1 uncultured Anaerolinea sp. | reverse complement strand
GCTGGCGTAACTCATTAACAAAATTCAGCCCCAGCATCTCCGCTCCCTGCATGAGAAGACCCAACTGAGTGAGTGCCAACCAGACAAGAGCAATGGTGATAAACCAGGAGATCGATCGCAGCGCTATGGGCAATTTCTTTTTCGAATTTTCGACCTGTTCACCCAGGTCTTCCAGGACCGTCAAATACTGGTCGGTAACCCCCTGTGCATCGCTGAGGCTGGTTTTGATGCCGGAAAGGCTGTCTGAGATGCTGGTAAATGAACCTTCGATCTCGCCCAGGTTATCTTTGGTTGAGGAAAGCGAGCCTTCCATCGAGGTTAGAGATTCTGAGATCGGATCAAGGCTGTCAGAGACTCCGCCAAAAGCGGTGCTGAGTGGCGGCTGGTTATTGTAGTTAGGTGTGGAAAGAAAGGGAATGGCGGTGAGGAGCGACAGGGTATTGTCAATTACCCCTGCGCTAGCCTGGGCTGACTGGAAGGCAGTCTTGGTCGATGACAACGCGCCGGGGAGATCCTCAATGGTCATCTTTTTCAGCGAATCCATGAAGGGGATCATATCCTCCACTGATCTGCCGGTAGCCTCCAGCATATCCGTCACGGCAGTGAGTGAATCGTCAGCCTGATCGAGAGAACGCGAGGCGATGGATAAACCATCGTGTGTCGCCTGCACGGTCGTTCCCAGCAGATCAAGCGTATTTACCAGGCTGGCCCTGGCCGATCTTTCGATCCTCCACAACCCCACGATGCCGACAATGCTGATGAGAATACCGGCGATGGCGGCAATGATCAGCAGAATACCAAGAAAAGAAAAAGTGACCCGGCGCATAGGATTACCTCACATTCCGTATTTGATTACATCAATTATATATTGAGGTTGGAGCAGTTGTTATGGCAGATCTGGCGTGTCTGTTCCCTGTCTTCGTGATGATTCCCCACTTCAGTCTGCTATTCTGCCGCCAGATCGGGCTGTTTCAGACCTTCTTCGATTCCATTTCAAAGCCGGGGATGGTGGTTTTGCGTTCCAGGTACTTCAACCCCCAGTTGAGGATGATCACCAAAACCAGATATACCACAGCCACTGCCAGGTAACTTCCAATGGGATCGTAGGTGGCGGTGGCAGCACGTTTCGCCTTTGCCATCAGATCCTGCACGGCGATGAGGAAGACCACTGCGGTCGTCTTCAGCAACGAGATCGGCTCATTTGACCATGCCGGGATCATCAACCGCAGGGCTTGCGGCAAAATGATGAACCAGATCGTTTTCCAGCGGGACAACCCGATCGCCCGACCTGCGGTCATTTGAGAAGCCCCGATCGATTGGATGGCGCCGCGGAAGTATTCAGCCTGATAAGCCGCGCTGTTCAAACCGAGCGCAAGGTAAGCAGAAATGGTCTGCGAGAGCGTAACCCCCAGCGAGGGTAACCCATAATAGATGAGGAAAAGCTGCACCAACAGCGGGGTTCCCCGGAAAAGTTCAATATAGCCGATAGCCAACATTTTTAACCAGGTTGGGCCGTACAGGCGGGCCAACGCCAGCAGGATGCCCACTACAAACCCCAATGCCAACCCCACCACAGTCAGTTCAATGGTGACGGCAGCCCCTTTGAGGAAATCAGGCAGGTAGCGCTGGAATAATTGCAGCCAATCAGCCATCTACTTGTTTTCATCCTTCTTGCCGTACAGTTCGGTGATCTTCCAGAGAAATTCCCGCGTGCGCTCGTGCTTTGGATGATAGAACAGGTCATCCGGTGAGCCTTCCTCAACAATACTGCCCTTCTCGAGGAAAACGATGCGGTCAGCCACCTCACGCGCAAAACCCATCTCATGCGTGACCACGAGCATGGTCATGCCTTCCAACGCCAGCTTGCGCATCACTTCCAATACTTCACCGATCAGTTCAGGATCAAGCGCAGAGGTTGGTTCATCGAAAAGCATAATGCGTGGATCCATCGCCAGCGCGCGGGCAATCGCCACACGCTGCTGTTGACCACCCGAGAGTTGCCCGGGATAATGATCCGCCCGGTCAGACAACCCCACCCTTTCGAGCTCCCGTAAGGCTTTTACCCTGGCCTCATCCGGTTTCATGTGTTTGACTTTGGTTAGCCCGAGCATGACGTTATCAAGCGCGTTGAGATGATTGAACAGCAGGAAATTCTGGAAAACCATGCCGATGTGCTGACGCACGCGATCATCATCGCAGCCTTTCGCAGTGATCTCCAGGTCATCCAACCAGATCTGGCCTTCGTCGGCGCAGGTGAGCAGGTTGATGCAACGCAATAGGGTGCTCTTACCCGTTCCGCTGGGGCCGATGATCACTATCGTGTCACCTTCGTTGACCGTGAGACTGATGTCATGGAAGATGACATTCTCACCATATTTCTTGGTCAGGTTCTTGATCGTCAGGATCGGTTTCACCATATGCTTCTCCGGGATCATGGATTTGCGGGAATGCGCAACCGCTTTTCCAATCCATCCAATAATCGACTGGTTATGAACACCAGGATAAAGTAGATCACTGCTGCCGCGGCGTAAGCCAGGAAGGGCTGTTGCGTGCTGGCGCTGATCAGCTGCGCACGGCGCAGGATCTCAGGAACACCAAGGGCGTAAACAAGGGACGAGTCTTTGATCACGATCGCCGCTTCGTTTGACCAGGGCGGGATTGCCAGGCGCAGCGTCTGCGGCAGGATCACATTGCGGATCGCCTGCCGTTTACTCATCCCGACGGCACGCGCTGCCATCATCTGCCCCCCGCTGACCGACAGGATCGCCCCGCGCACGATCTCCATCTGGTAGGCGCTGCTGACAATACCCAGCGAGATCGAACCCGCCAGGAATGGGGAAAGGTTGATGCTACCTGAAACGATGAAATACAGGATGAAGAGCAAAACGATGGGCGGGATTCCCCGCATGACCGTGCTGTACAGATTCGTCAGCGTTTTGGAAACCTTACCGGAGTAGACGTTTAACAGGGCGAGAAGCGTGCCCAGTACCAGGCCTGAAGGCAGCGCGATCAGGGTAACCCCGACCGTGTAGGCTGTTCCTGAGGCAATGTATTGCAAGAACTTCGCAACGTCCAACGCCATCACTCCCCGAGCAAGATCGTAACGCTTCTCCCGCTGATGCTATGCGTAAAACCAGGGGGTCATGACGCCACGCAAGAAAGACATCACACCCCCCTGGCTGCTACCATGCTACTTTGTTTACTCGCTGAAATACTTGAAAGCGAGTTCTTCGACAAATCCTTCTGTCTGCAATTCCTTCAGTACGCGGTTGATCTCATCCTTGAGGGCGGTATCGCCTTCAGGAACTACGATGTTCAACGGTCCAGTGGACAGGACACCATGATAGACAATGGTCATTCCGCCAAACTGGCTGACAACCGCCTGCGCGGGAACATAATCTGCCATCAGCACCTCGATGCGGCCAGCCTGCAAATCCAGGGCAGCCTGGTCAACCCGCTCATAGCGGAAGTATTTGTCCTCGGGAAGCAGCCCCGGGGTGACCAGGTTGTCGGTGATCCAGCCATCCTGGACGGTGCCGGATTGGGCGCCGACAAGGTAATTGGCCAGGTTCATCGGATCACTCAGGTCACCGGTGAAACCTTCCTGTACCGTGAAGGAATCTTCGGTGGTGTAATAGGCATCGGTGAAATCCACCGTCTTGTCACGTTCTTCATCATAGTTGAAGGCTGCAATGGAGGCATCGATCTTGCCTTCCTGAACAGCGGCGATGAGGCTGTCAAACGGCATGTCTGTCCATTCAACCGTCACCCCCATGCGCTTGGCGATCTCGTTCATCAATTCAACGTCGAAACCGGTGGTGGTTCCCGCTTCATCCACAAATTCGAACGGCGGGTAATCCGCTGACGTGCCCACGACGATCTTTCCAGCATCCTTGATCGCGGACAAATGGTCCGAGGTCGACTTGCAACCTACCGCAGCGAGAGCCAGGGCGATCACCACAACAAGCAATAGCAGACGTTTCATTATCTCCTCCATAAAATTTTTTAACTTTGTGAAATCTTGTATGAGTATTATATATCAGTTAAATAAAGGGGTAACATAGCAGATGATGTACCTCACAAATGTCACCTGCACAGGGTGGTTAATCCTGTATAATTGCCAGAAAAGATCACCACAACAGTTACACGGAGCAGGTATTGCCTCCTTTAATTCAGTTTGACCATGTTACTTACCACCATCCAGGCAGCGGTAGCTCCTCCCCCCCAGCACTAAACGACATATCCATATCAATTGAACAGGGAGAATGGGTCGCCATCGTTGGCGCGAACGGATCCGGCAAAACCACATTCGCCCGGCACTGCAACGCACTGTTGCTTCCAACCCATGGCCAGGTGTTGATCGATGGTAAAAGCACCGCGCAGGCAACGCACCTCCCGCAAATCCGCGCGCGCATCGGGATGGTATTTCAGAATCCCGAAGACCAGATCGTTGCCACGCTGATCGAGGAAGACACGGCTTTTGGCCCTGAAAACCTGGCAATCTCCCCGCCGGAGATTCGCGAGCGGGTCACCTCTGCATTGACCACGGTGAAAATGCTGGAGAGAAAAGAGCGCCCGCCGCACCTGTTATCCGCCGGACAAAAGCAACGCGTCGCCCTGGCGGGTGTGCTGGCCATGCAGCCGGAATGTGTGATCTTCGATGAATCCACCGCCATGCTCGATCCGCGCGGCCGGCTGGACGTAATGGCGGAGATGCAGAGCCTGCATGAACGGGGCATCACGGTCATCTTCATCACCCACTTCATGGAGGAAGCTGCCCGTGCCAACCGTGTGGTGGCGCTGAACAAGGGCAACCTGGTTTTTGACGGCGCACCGAAAGCGATCTTCGCCGACCTGGCGCTGCTGAAAGCCTGCGGTCTGGAGCAACCCTCCACGCTGCTGCTGTTGAATGAGATCAGGGCTTTGAACCCGCAGTTGGCTCAGATCTCGATGGATTTTGAACAGGCAATGCGTGAAATCCCGCAATACCAGGGTTCATATGTGCGTAAAGATGATCCTGGTGTTCTATCTGCTGCCGACACACTCATCGCGGTGGAATCACTCGACCATTATTACCTGCGCAACACCCCGCTGGAACAACAGGCCCTTTTCAATATTTCGCTTGAAGTCAAGAGCGGTCTGGCGCACGGTTTCTGCGGTGCCACAGGCTCCGGAAAATCAACTTTACTGCAGCATTTGAACGGACTCTACCGCCCGCAAAGCGGAGAGGTACGCATTGGTCCTTACAAGCTTTCAGATCCAGGCGTGGATATCCGCGCGGTCAGGCGTTACGCCGGGCTGGTGTT
>CAYWVP010000130.1:4940-5369 GCA_964461605.1 uncultured Anaerolinea sp. | reverse complement strand
TGCTCTAACCAACAGGGCTGTACGGAACGATGTAACAATGACTGGAGAAATCACAATCATGGGTAAAGTGTTGGGGGTGGGAGGGATTCAGCCTAAAGTATTGGCCGCCGTTGATGCGGGAGCGGCCATCGTAATCCTTCCTGATGATAATCGAAATGATTTTGAAAACCTACCTGAGTATATAAGAGACAAAATTGAAGCCAGATTTGTTTCAAGGATACAGGAAGTTCTTGACCTAGCTCTGGTAAGGTAGGTTTATTTACTATTACGCAGTAACAGATAGCTTTATGTAATTGGTAAAGATTTTTTGAACTCGAGAGGTAAGTTGTCAATAGATAATTCAAAATGGTTCAATTGCACACCGGTAAAGTGGGTTATTAAAGTAATTAAGACGGTTGATGTCTTCTACTAATGCTCAGTAAAAAGTTG
>CAYWVP010000130.1:0-4930 GCA_964461605.1 uncultured Anaerolinea sp. | reverse complement strand
TGCTTACGTAGACTTGGAATAAATATGGGAAATTTTCTTGTGTATGTTAATGTTGGTGAAGCAATATCAACTACTGTGAAAATATATCGATAATAAAATCGACCGCTAAACATAATTCGATGTATATTGATTGTGTGCAATTAATGTTTAATCTGGATTGTATGAATCTGTTTTTGGTCTCTTTAGTAAGTAACCGGGTCCGTTTTAGTAAAGGAGGATGACTGTGAATCAGAATTTGGAAGTAAGAAAAACGGAAAATTATATTTACTTAGACAAATTCCCGTCAATCCCTTCTCAAATAACTCCAACACACGACGAGTGTTTCGGATATGAATTTATGACGATGGTCCAGTTTTGTAAGATCGCCATGAGTCATGGCATTGGCCGGAGCAGGGCATGCAATGCATTTGGTGGGGACCGGGGAAAGTATCAGGTCATATCCGATCGAATGGCGCGGGTTTTTAATGGAAGGAAGTTTGTCTTGATTCGAGCTGTTGACATGTATTTTAAACAAATTGGGATTGAGTGGTAATTTGGTTATCTTGACAGGATTACCACAAAACAAATATCTGAGTTGCTACTGCACTAAACTGCACTCAACTGCACCTTAAAAAAGAGCCCGCAATAGTTGCGAGTACTTTTTTCGGTATATGTGGGGGTTATTATGTTTGTCTACCCCTACATCTAGTGATCCACCGGGGACTTGAACCCCGAACCTGCTGATTAAGAGTCAGTTGCTCTGCCATTGAGCTAGTGGACCGTGTTTCGGGGGTTATTATACCCTAAATGAATACCGTGTCAATTTACCCGAGCGCTTGCCGCCGGCGTATGATGGCTATTTTCACCGGTTGCAGCCGTAAAACGAATAGCAGCACAACATAAAGTATGGCAATTATTGCCAGCGGCTTGATCCCGTTACCCGCAGCGGTTGCTCCGCTGTAATGCAGCAGCAGCAGCACGTTAGCCGGGTACACCCACCAGTGGATCTTTCGCCAGATCTTCTTCACCGCCTTTTTCACCGGGTTTACCGTGGTGAGCGCCAAAATAACCAGGATCAGCAAAGCGAATGACCCGGGGATGATGAATTTCCGGAAGGACAATGTTTCGATCATCGCTGAAAAATCCAGTTGATAGATCAACACCGTGAACACCAGCATATGTGCAAATGCCCAATAAAATGCATTGAGCCCGAATGTCTTACGCAATGGGATGATGATGGACCATCCAGTCACAGTTCGTAGGGGGGTGATCGTTAGCGATGCCAATAGAAAGACATAAGCGATCCTGCCGGTCCACAATTGGGCAGTACGGATGGATGAGTTTCCCAACCAGCCAGCCAGGAACGCAGTAAGCAGAATGAGGAATAATCCCGCGGAAATCCCGTTGAAGATTCGCGGCAGTTTCGTTGATTTCAGGTTCTTTTTCGTCACGGGTTAGTAATCCTTGCTCAGGTCCATTCCCTCGTACAGGTAGGCAACTTCTTTTTCGTAGCCGTTGAATAGCTGCGTCGGACGCGAACCAGTCTCCCCCACGCGGGTTTCGTTTGCTTGTGACCAGCGCGGATGATCCACATTCGGGTTGACATTAGCGTAGAAGCCGTACTCGCTGGGGGCGGAGGTGTTCCAGAAGGTGGCGGGTTGTTCAGCGGTAAATTCGATCGCGGAGATCGATTTGACGCTCTTGAACCCGTATTTCCATGGAACCACCAACCTCAGCGGAGCGCCGTTCTGTTTGGTCAGCTCTTTGCCGTAAAGTCCCCACGCGAGCAGGGTCAGGTTGTTCTGTGCTTCGTCCAACCGCAAGCCTTCCGAGTATGGCCATGTGAAATAATAGTAGGATTTTTGCCCGGGCATCTGTTCGGGATCATAAAGTGTAGTGAATTTTACGTATTTGGCTTCCGGTTTCACATCGAGATCTGCGATCAGTTTTTGCAGGGGGAACCCGTACCACGGGATGACCATGGACCAGCCCTCAACGCAGCGCATGCGATAAATTCGTTCTTCACCACCATATGTCTTGATCAGATCTGCCGCGTCAACAGTCTGCTTTTTTCCCACAAGTCCACTGATCTCGATCGGCCAGGGGGAAGTCTGCAATCCCTGGGCTAACTTGGCTGGCTCAAATTTATCCGTCGAAAACTCATAGAAATTCGTGAAACCGGTGATCTTTTCCAACGGGGTATTTAAAGCGTTCGCGGCGGGGATTTCAGGCATGGCAGTGGGGATTGGTTCCGGTGTTGAAACCGGGTCTTCCCCAATACCGCAGGCGGCAAGGGCGTACGCTGTCCCGAACATCGCGGCCAGTTGCAGAAACTTGCGCCTGGAGTAAAAGAGTTTCTCCGGTGTGATTCGATCATTCTTTGGGTCGATAGTGTTCCCGTTCATTTTTCCCTCACTATAATCTGACATTATTAGTCATATTATAAGTGACCATTCTTAGAGATCTATTAGAAATTTTGCGTGAGAATTTGCCCAATCCGGTGTGAGGGAGGTTGAGTGAACCGCTCACAGTGCCGGGTAGCTTTAATTGTAGTTGCGGATGGAAGGCTGCCGCACCTGTATGGCAACGGCCACCACGAGAATCACGCAGGCAAAGACAAACACCGTGAGCGCTTCGCTGGTGATCCCCGCCAGGTAACCCGCGACCAGCGCGCCGATCGGAAAGCCGCCCTGGAAGAGCAGGATGTACACGCTCATTACCCGGCCGCGCAGTTCGTCGGGAATGTGGGTTTGGATGAGGGCGTTGGTGAGGTTTACCACAGACATCAGGCTCCAGCCCATCACCACCAGCATCAGCAGCGAGACCGGCAGGGTGCGAACAAGCGCGAAGATGATCAGGGCAACGGGCATCACCAGGCTGCCCAGGGTCCATAATTTTCCTCGCACAATACGCGCACCGAGGTAAGCGATCATCAGCGCACCGATCAGTGAGCCTACTCCGCGCGCAGAAAGCAGCAGGCCATTCGTGCGCACATCTCCTCCAAGTACATGGGTCGCCCACGCGGGCATCAGGTTGAGCAGGCCGAATCCGAACACTGCAGCAGCGGTCAACATGATCAGCAGTACCCTGATGTTTTCATCCCCAAACGCGTAGCGCAGTCCCTCGGTGAGGTTGCGCTTGATCGATCGCCCGGCAGTCACTACCGGAGCACGCGGTGCAATGCGCATCCGCGCCAGGGCGATCAAAACAGCGATGAAGGATACTCCATTGATGGTAAAACACCAGGCTGGTCCCAGCCAGGCGTAAACCAACCCGGCGACCGTAGGCCCGATGATGGTGCCCAGGTTGAACACGGAACTGTTGAGGGCGATGGCATTGGTGAGATCCTCCCGGGGAACCATATCCACCACAAAGGATTGACGCGCAGGCGCATCAAAGGCATTGGCCGTGCCCAGCAGCAAAGCCATAACCACAATGTGCCACGCCTGGATGGTATCAGTGAAGGTCAGTATCGCGAGAATGAACGCCAGAACCATCATGGATCCCTGGGTGATCATGATCAGTTTTTTGCGTGAGATCCGGTCGGCGATAATGCCGGCGTAAAGCGAGAATAGCCATACCGGAATGCCATTGGCAAACCCCACAATACCCAGCATGATGGGGGATCCCGTCAGCTCATACACCAGGTAACCCTGCGCGGTCGCTTGCATCCATGTGCCTATTAATGAAACGATCTGCCCGCTGAACCATAAGCGGAAGTTCGGGTGTTTGAGCGACGAAAAGGTTTGAGAGAATTTGAGCGTTGGCATCAGGATTGGATAAGGAAAGTATAGTATATTCCAGCCAGTCCGACCACAGTTTTCAATACCGATAAACGACGCCAGGTGACTTGACGAAAGCCTAAAACATGAGTAGACTAGTTTTAATATATCGCTGGAAAGGAGGACGAAAAAATATGAGATCAACCAACCGTGAAAACCGATTGTATCTTTGCGTGCCTCCTGTGGGAAACCGGCTTTAAATTCCTGTTACCCTATCCGCCACAGGTGCACCGCATCTGTGGTTTTTTGTTTAAACCGGGATTGCCGAACCCGGAACAGCAGTTAGAAAAATTGAAGAGAAGAAGAGATGAATCATAAGATGATCAATGACCTGGATGATCCCGAATCAACGATAATGCCGGGTCTTAAGGTTCGCCACAACGAAGTACGAAGAAAAGGAAAGAGACTGTTGACCCAACGCGGCTCTCAACAAATTGAGAGAACGGTTAAACCTTTTGAGGAAGCCGATTACCCTTTCACCTACCACGCTTCGCGTCATGAAAAACAATGGCTGCTGGGTTCGATCAACGAGTTTTACCAGCAGGACTGGATAGAGGATATCCTGAAGATGGTCAATGGAGGGAAAGAAGCCACGGTCTACCTTTGTTCCAGGCCTGTAACAGCGCAGCAACATCTGCTGGCGGCAAAGATCTACAGACCGCGCCAGTTTCGTAATTTGAAGAAGGATCACCTTTACCGCGAAGGACGCGACCAATTGGACGCTGTTGGAAAGGTCATCATTGATGATCGTTCGCTGCACGCGATGAGAAAACGCACGACCTATGGTCAGGTATTGCTGCATTCTTCATGGATCGGACACGAATACCGTACGATGCAGCTGCTGGCGGATGCAGGTGTGGATATGCCGCATCCGTATGCCAGTTCAGATAACGCCATTCTGATGGATTTCATCGGGGATGAGTTTGAATCAGCACCGACGCTGCACTCGGTCCCTTTAAGTAGTACCGAAGCGCGGCAACTATATGAACGTGTCTTGTTCAATATTGAGTTGATGCTGCGTTTCAACCGGGTGCACGCGGATCTGTCAGCGTACAACATTCTCTACTGGCAGGGCGGGATTAAGCTGATCGATTTTCCGCAGGCGATCAACCCGGACGAGAACCACAACGCGTACCGCATCTTCACCCGGGATGTGGAGCGAATTTGTG
>CAYWVP010000129.1:3062-5397 GCA_964461605.1 uncultured Anaerolinea sp. | reverse complement strand
GGGAACTGTCATATGTGACCATGGTACGCGTGGTGAGGTCACCCAGGTTCATCGAAATCGAACCGTTCTGCGGCAGGCGGATCTCATCGTCACGGTTACCCCAGTATTTAATGAACGCAATGTTTGGGTGGGCGACGGCTGTGGCTGTGGAAAATGTCATTATTCAATTCCTTTGAGCGTTCATGTCGATGCGGATCCATGTCCTGCGATTTGCATCGTATAATGAATTTTACTAGAATCTGAGTGGTTAAGTGAGACCTTTGGAACTTTCAGGAAAGGATTAGGCATGGCGTTCATCCATATTGAGCATTCATCTGAATCCGTTAAAGTAAATCTTCCTTTGAATTTGATCATCCCAGATCCTGCTGAAATAAAAGGCGTTCCGGTGCGAGAGCGCAAGGTGCTCTACCTGCTGCATGGGTTGAGCGACGACGCCAGTGCCTGGCAGCGTTACTCCTCCATTGAGATCTACGCGCGTCGTTACGGGCTCGTGGTGGTGATGCCAACGGCTGGACGCAGTTTCTACCTGGATCAACCGAATGGGCAACGCTACTTTTCGTACCTGGTGGAGGAATTGCCGCGCTACCTGGAAGAGGTTTTCGGGATCAAACCTGAGCGCGCCAACACGCTGATCGCCGGGTTGTCAATGGGCGGATATGGAGCGATGAAAGCAGCGTTGCTGCATCCTGAGCGGTATTTTGCCGCGGCAAGTTTTTCGGGGGTGCTGTCACTGGCGATCCTCGATGCCCAGCCTGACCATCCCAATCGCAAAGAATTTGAAATGCTGTTCGGCGACACGGCAAAACTGCCCGGCAGCGAGCACGAGCCGTTTGTGTGGCTCAAACGCGCCGCGCAGAATCCGGATATGCTTCCGAGGATGTATGTCTCGTGCGGGTTACAGGATGACATTTACCCACTCACTGTCATGTTCCGGGATGCCTGTCGCAAGCTGGGGTTACCGCTGGAGTACGCTGAAGCAGAGGGCGGGCATGAATGGCGTTTCTGGGATAAGCAAATCCAGCAGTTCCTGTCGTTCGCGCTTGAGCCTGCAGCGTAGAGAGGAGTGAGAATGACTCAGGATTTGATCCAATTGGATATCCACATCGGGCAGGATCGGCAGGGAACATACTTCACCGTTCCGTTCACTGTGCCTGAAGACATCGATAGCATCCAGATCAACTATGAATACCAGCGCCGGCCACCGATTGAACAGCCGCTTGAAAATGGAACTTTCACCGCCAAAACAGAGATGAACATTATTGATATCGGCGTGGTCGATGCGCAAGGGGTGCAGGTGGGGGCGTCTGGTTCGGACAAAACCGAGATATTCCTCAGTGAAACCCGATCCACACCGGGATACACAGCCGGACCGATTGTGGCGGGGGAGTGGCAGATCGTCGTCGGAGCTTACAAGGTCGATCTGGATGGCGTTGATGTGCATTACACGATCCGCTTTACCCGCAAGACCATGCGGTTATTGAAAGGGGACCTGCATGTCCATTCGGTGGGTTCGGATGGTGTGCACACGGTGGAAGAACTTGGATTTAAGGCGCGGGCAAATGGGCTGGATTTTCTCGCCATCACGGATCACAACCAGATGATCTCAAGAGAGGCTCTCCCAGCCGTTCCCGGCCTCACGCTGATCCCCGGCGTGGAGTGGACACATTACCGCGGGCACGCCAACTTTTTGGGGGTAGGCCAACCTTACGATGGACCTTTCTTCACGAATTCCGATGAAGAGGTTGTAGCAAGGTTTAGCAACGCCAGGCAGCGCGGAGCGCTGATCACGGTAAACCATCCTTATGAGGGCAGCAGCAGTTTTCTATTTGACATGACAAAGCTTCCTTTTGACTGCCTGGAAGTGTGGAACGGACCGATGCGTGAATCCAACCTGCGGGCGTTGGGGCTGTGGCAGCACATGCTGGCTGGCGGGCTGCGCGTCCCCATCTGCGGCGGCAGCGATTATCATCGCGATACACCGTTCATCTTCCTGGGTGGACCGACCACTGCGGTTTACGCCAGGAGCGCGGGAGCGAGTGACATCCTCTCTGCGCTGCGCCAGGGGCACAGCTTTATCACCTTCGCCCCGAACGGACCCATAATTGAGATGACAGCCGGGGCAGGCATAATGGGAGATGAAGTGAATTGGAATGAGCAGCAGGACATGAGGATCAAGATCAATGGCATGCTCGCGGGTGATGAGGTGAGAGTGATCACCGCGGATAGCAGCGAAACCGTCTGCAAAGCCGCTGCTGATGGCGAATTGGACATCCGCTACAAGATGACGAAACCGGGATTTGCCAGGGTGGAGGTGGCGCGGGCTTTCCTGCCCGGT
>CAYWVP010000129.1:0-2962 GCA_964461605.1 uncultured Anaerolinea sp. | reverse complement strand
AGCAGGGGGAGCAGGTATTCCATTTCAATCGGCACGCGCAGGAATAGCACTTCAGAAGCGAGAATGATTGCCAGGCATAGCCAGGTCAGCAGATCCCATCTCCTGACCTGCATTGTGCCGGGTTTGACCACTGTCCGCACAGACAGGTAAAGCAGCCAAAGCGCAGCTGGTATACCCCAGAACATGAGATTCTTGTACAGGAAGCGGCCAACGCGCAGCAGAGGCGTCCAAAGTATTGGGTCGCCCATGCTGAGCACCAGCCAGCGGCTGATATCCCACTCAAGAAAATCCAGTGGTGGAATGAACAGAAGAAAGCTGATCAAAGCCACCCCCAGACCTATTAGAAGCAGGTTATGACGTTGAACTTTGTTTTGCAGGTAAACGAAGAGGAGGAAAAGTCCGATGATCAGGGCGGTAGAGAGCCGGCAGCCGATGGCAAGCGCCAGAAAGATGGAAGCCGCAATGTACTTCTTTTTCAACAGGCGTTCGAACCCCAGGAAGGCGAAGCCCAATGCCCACAGGTAATCGATGGTGGACGCGGCGTTGACCCACACGAATGGATGCACCAACAGGATGAGTGTGAGCAGGTTGGGGTGGGGTACCAGCAAAATACGGCAAACCCGATTGAAGGACACGAGCAGTAGCAGTGCCATCGCCACACTGCCCAGGTTGGAAAGCAGGCTGCCACCGGCAAGGTTGAGGAAGTAAACGAAAACCTCGTGCACAAAATAGCCCGGTAGGCGGGAGGGGATGTAATCGAGGGTTTCGACATAATATTGCCCGGTGCGCACAACGTTGAAGGAATCACTATCGCTGCCGTAACCGAGGAAGGCCAGGGGTATGTACAGCACAGCCGCCAATACCACCAGAGACCATAAAGGCAGGCGCTCAATTCGTTCAATTAAACCGATGGTCGTTTCAGCCTTTATTGGGGTATCCATTGCGGTTCAGCCCAAACCATTCTGATCTATGGGATAGAGCAAATTGCTATTCGTAGGGGTCAAAGACCCGTGGAACCCTGCTGTTGATCTGGCAGGTCACCTCGTAGGTGATGGTTTGCAGCTTATCCGCCCATTCGTAGGCAGTGATCTCAATGTCGCCGCTCTTTCCGATCAGCACCACCTCATCACCGACCTCCACATCTGTGTCAGTGCCGAGGTTGACCATGCTCTGGTCCATGCAAACCCTGCCTACCACGGGGTAGGAGCGTCCTTTGATCAGGACGCGACCGCTGTTGGAGAACAGGCGGTTGAATCCATCCGCGTAACCGGCAGGGATGGTGGCGATCCAGCTATCTTCAGGTGCCTGCCAGGTGCGACCGTAGCCGATGCTGGTGCCTTTGACAACCTTTTTGATGAACGATACGCGGGTCAGAAAACTGAGCCCAGGCTTGAGATCGATCGTGCGCGGGGTTTCCACATCGGGGTAGAATCCGTAGATCATGATGCCGGGGCGGACCATGTCGAACCAGCCTTCGGGGTGGGCGAGCACCGCGCCTGAATTGGCGCAATGCACCAACGCTAGCTTTCGGCCGATCGCGGACTGTATGGAATTGATGATCGATCGAAAATTGGATATTTGGGTTTTCGTGTAGTCAATTTCCGACGTATCGCTGACCGGCAAGTGGGTGAATGCGCCGCTCAGGTTCAGATTGGGGCATTCTCTTTCGATAAAGGTTGCCATCGCAGCGGCATCCTCAGGGATGACACCGATGCGACCCATTCCGGTATCGATCTTCAGATGCACATCCGTGGAAGTGCCCATACCATGACATGTTTGCTGCAGCAGGCGAATATTCTCGCGTTCGCACACCGCCAGGGTAATGCGGTTTTCCACCGCGGCAGCCATCTCTTGCGGGAACGCCGGGCTGAACTTGAGGATGGGTAAGGAGATCCCTGTCTGACGCAATTGAATCCCCTCAGGAACGGTTGCCACACCCAGCCAGTCCACACCGATCCGTTCAGCCATGCGCGAGAGCTCGACCGCCCCGTGACCATATCCGTTGGCTTTTACTGCGATGAGGATCTTTCGATCCGCACCTACTGCTTTTCGAATACCCTCGATATTGTGACGAATATTTCCCAGGTGGATACGCGCGTGGGTCTGGTACAGCAGGGGCATATTTTCAGATTCGTTCATTCCTTGATCACAACTTTCTGTACATAGGGGGATGTGCTGGCCGCCAGTAGCGCACCATAACCCGGGAAGAAGCCGACCTCGTCACCGGTCTTGAGCGGCTGGTGGGCATTCTCCACATCCAGGATGAGGTGGTCGCTGCTGCCGCCCAGGACGATGATGCCCGTATCTTCAGGGGTGAGGTTGTCGATCACCACATCCTGCCGGCCGATGTTGCAGATGGCCCGTTGCCTCACGCCGCGGTCAACAAATTCGGGTATACCACCAAAAGCATCCTGACCGCGCTGCCCGATGGGGATGGAAGGCTTGCTTTCCAGTTCGATGATCTCGGCTACCAGGCGGAACGTATCCTGGCGGGTGCCGGGAAACTCAGAACGATCCAGCACGTTGCGTCCCAGCAGGATCGATTCGCCAATGCGAAGAAGGTTGATCTGTGAAGGGATTCCGTCCGCCAGCAGCAGAGGCAGGTTGGCGCTGTTCCCGCCGCACAGGACGGGCAATTTAATATTCAGGATTTTTTCGGCTTCATCGCGCAGGTCGATCAGCTGCTGCATTTTTTGTGTGTCGGGGACGACCCCGCCGTAACAGGCCAGGTTGGTCCCCAAGCCGCTGACCTCGATCGCAGGGAGATCAATCACGGTTCGCATTGACTCGATCAGGTGGTCCGGCCAGATGCCTTCTCGCAGGTCACCCAGGTCGACCATAAGGATCACTTTATGCGTTCTACCGGTCTTAACCGCGGCACTGGAAAGCAATCCGATCGTTCCGCTGTCGGAAACAAGGGAGATATCTGCAACCTGCACGATTTCGTCCACGCGGCTGGGGG
>CAYWVP010000128.1:0-5506 GCA_964461605.1 uncultured Anaerolinea sp. | reverse complement strand
TATCTCACTGCTGTGTTCAGCCGGTTTTACTTTTTCAAACACTTTCCGGATCATTCCATCCTTATCGATCAGGAAAGTGGTTCGATTGACACCATAGTATTCTTTGCCGTACATTGATTTCTTACCCCAAACGCCAAATAATTCACAAACCTTGTGATCCACATCAGCGAGGAGGTTAAAGGGAAGATGATGCCTGGCTTTGAATTTGGTGTGTGATTCAGGCGAATCGGGGCTGACCCCCAGGATCGTGACACCAGCTTTTTCATAAGCACTGTAATCGTCCCTGAAGTTGCAGGCTTCAGTTGTACAGCCTGATGTGTCGTCCTTGGGGTAGAAATAAAGCACAACATCTTTCCCCCGGTAATCAGACAACTTGCGCAGAACACCTGATTCATCCTGTAATTCAAAATCAGGAGCGTGGGTATTTTCTTTAAGCATAAGATTTCCTCCTTATTTATTTAATTTTACCTATTATGACCAGTGATTATTAGAAAAGCATTAATCTCGTTTGTACCAATTGGTTCCCAGCTACCTCATAACCAGAGCGAAATACTCATCATATAAACGATTAACAGGAATAATCCAATTGCGAGCCAGGTGAGATAACGCCATTTTGGTGACGCACCATTTGAAATTCCGATCAGATGAAACATTTGCAGTCCGCCGAATGGTAAAGTCAGCAATGGCGGCCAGGTCAACGACCATGGCAATCCGAGCAGCAGGAAAATCCCCAAAAGAACATATGCCGACAACAGAAAAAGGTTGTGCATCACCAGGGCATTTTGCCAGCCTACGCGGGTGACCAGAGACTGGCGACCATGTGAACCGTCAAATCCATAGGCTTTAAATTCCAAAGCAATTTTCATCGCCATAAAGATGAAGGTTAAAGGCAGTGTTAATTCAACGATCAGCACACTGGGGGAAGGCTCCACCAGAGAAAAAGCAATTGCAGGAACCAGGTTAGCGATGTAAAGCGCTTCAACAAGTTCCCCGTAGCCATTTTGGGAGAGACGCAACGGCGGTGCCACGGAGAAGAAGTTCAAAAGAAGCGCAACCCCTAGCCACAAAATTGCTCCGGCATTGAAAACACCTCGAAAGATCAAGATTGTGGTGAGGGTCGCCCCGGCGGTAAGGATCAATAAGGTGTAAAGCAGCAACAACCCCCGTCTGATGTTGAGAAGATTACCCCGGTCCGGATCATTGAGGTTCAGGGAGGAATGATAGGATTCCGGATGATCGAAGTAGGCACCCAGAAAATGACGCATACTCCAGATCAGCAGACAGATGATGAATCCAGAGAGAAGATCCAAAAGATTGATTCGCCCGCCCAGGTAATGAGCCAGACTAGCGCCTAAAGTGAATGTGAATAAGATAAAAACCATCCCCCAGGGTTTCAAGAGATTAATAATGGATCGACTTTCGAGGTTACTTTTCATAGATCAAACCAGTTCTTCGCTCCTGCTGCAATGATCAAAACAACGTTGAAGTATTTATTTTCCAGTAGATTATCCAGCCTTGCAAGTTATGCCACGATTTTCGTTTACCGTTTCAGGACGATCAAACTGCCGAACAGCCGGGCAGCTTTGTGATCAACCCAATAAGCAGATGCCATGCCATTACTCTCTCAAACTTCGAGGAAATGGCATCCCACCAAATTCTTTATATGTGGTTGAGTCAATTATAATCTCTCTATATTACGAGGGAGAATCACGATGAGAATAAATATTTCTGACCCATTCCGTTTACATCCTGATGTCAGTTTTGCTTTGAGCAGGAACAAAGCAGTTGTTGCACTTGAGTCTGCAGTGATCACGCATGGATTACCCCGTCCGGTAAATCTTGAATTGGCACGGGAATTGGAGTCGATCATCCGCGACCGGGCAGTAACACCAGCCACCATCGCGTTACTGGATGGCAAATTTTCGATCGGTTTAACTGATGAAGAGTTGGAACAATTGGCTGGCGAAGCTGAATTCAGCAAGATCAGTTTACGCAATATGGGCATTGGTATTGCGCGCGGATTGAGCGGGGGCACAACGGTGGCAGCCACTTTAGCGGTGGCAAGTGCAATTGGAATTCAAGTATTCGCTACCGGCGGGATCGGCGGTGTACACCGTGGCAGCAACTTTGATATATCGGCCGATTTGAATGCACTGGCAGATCACCCGGTTGTGGTCGTTTGCGCGGGTGCAAAAGCGATTCTGGACCTGCCTGCCACATTGGAAGCGCTGGAATCGCGCGGCGTTCCGGTATTGGGATACCGTACAGATAATTTTCCGGCCTTCTATTCCCGAAACAGTGGTCTACCCATCGATTGCCGCGTTGAGGGTGCGGAGGAAGCCTGCCAGGTAGCACGCGCCCACTGGTCTGCCGGTAACCGCAGCGCCATTCTTGTCTGCAATCCTATACCTGAGGAGGATGCACTGGACGGCGGATTTTTGGAATCGGTGATTAATGAAGCGGTCATTGCAGCCGAACTGGAAGGTATCGGTGGAGCAGGATTAACTCCTTACCTCTTGGAAAAAGTCGCTTATGCTACCGAAGGAAAAAGCCTTGAGGCCAACCTCGCCTTACTGAGGAACAACGCCAGGCTGGCTGCTGAGATCGCTGGGTATTTTGCCAGAAGTGACGTGGTGACCTTCTAAATCATCCTGGAGGAGGAGTCTGAGTCACTTCAGGCTCTTCGATTGTCGGCTCTTCAGGAGCACTAACCGTAGGCGTTTCTGCGGTGAGACCATCTTCACCGAGGATCAGGAAAGTACCGGAAGTCTTCCACGTTTGCCCCACAAAGATCTGCACTTCATACTTGCCCGGACGCCAATCCTCAACCGGACGTGTACAATCCGTGTACCCGTATCCACCCGGTGCATAATCCCAGGCTTTGGTTTCAGAACAAATTACTTCCTCCCCGTACAACCACAGCGCGGTCCATTGAACACCAATAGCCATTCGATCGTAGGAGAAACCGCCAAATAGCGTGGAAACCGGCAGAGAGAACTCGGTGATATTCTCTGTCACCACTCCATCGTCAGTCGTATCGGCAAAACTAAGCGGGCTGAAAATTGCGGAAACATCCGGACCGATGGGGGTTTGCACCGTCTCCTGGATGAAATCAGGTAAAGAAGGAGTGTAAGTCTGCGACAGCGTTAGAGTGATCGTGGGAGTAAAAGTCATCGAAGGCGTCAATGTAATGGTAGGGGTTGCCGTCACCGTGGGTGTGAGGGTGATGGTAGGGGACGGTGGAAAATAACGGTAGACCACCGGTTCACCAAAACGCGAAATGATCAGCCCGGCACCAACAATTAGAAACGCGAATAGAACAAGCCGCCATCCCCGATAGATCAATACCTGGCGTTTCTGGTAAAAAAGCAGTTTTCTACCGGCTTTAATCGACTTTATCGCCATCAACAAGCTGATGAAAGCGGCAATGACCATGAAAACCATGATCACTTTTATCGTAGTGGCTACATCAATATTCATGCTATCCTATCCAAAAAGCATTATAGCACGCTGACATTGCCGAAATCAGGCTGTTGACTACTGCAGTTGTGATAAGTATGGCTCTGCGAAGAGGGCTGGTGTACCGCCGGTATGCCAGAAAAGTACCTTGTCTTCCTTGCGGAAAAATCCCTTACGGATCAGATCGATCATACCCGCGGCTGCGCGGCCTGTGTAAACGGGGTCCAATAACAGACCTTCGTGTTTCGCAAACAAACGGATCGACTCGACTTCCGGATCACCCATTACACCATAACCCATTCCGGTGTACGAATCATTCACATTGATCATAGTCTCAGGTACGCGCATATGAAGTTGATTCAGATCCATGCATTCATTGATCAGCTTTCGGATAAGTTGACTCAGTTCGGCTGTTGTTCCCTCGATGGCAATTCCCAAAATATTTCCTTTGAACAACCAGGCAAGGGCGCCGAGGATCATACCCGCTTGTGTGCCTCCGCTGGACGAAGCCGTAACAATCCAATCAAAATTGAATCCCAATTGTTTTTCGTCTTCACGCAACTCGTGCATGGCTTCCATGTATCCCATCGCACCTACAGCGTTCGATCCGCCATAAGGGATCTTGTAGGGAGCACGGCCATCGATACGCGCCCGTTCAATGACCGCATCGAGCACCTGAAGACGATTGTCACGGTCTGCCCACACAATCTCCGCGCCAAATAACTGATCGAGGTAGAGATTGCCGGTAGCGATTTCAGGTTGTGTGCCAGAGAGGACCAGGATGCAATCCAAACCCGCGCGGGCAGCCAACGCTGCCACCTGCCGGCAGTGATTGGATTGGATGGCTCCCACACTCACCAGAGTACGCGCCTGGTGTTGTAACGCTTCGGCAAGCAGGAATTCCAGTTTACGGATCTTATTCCCGCCAAAGCCAAGCCCGGTCTGATCATCACGCTTGCAATAGATCTGCGGACCGTCCAGCACTTCGCTCAACCGCGAAAGATGTTCGATTCTGGTAGGTAAATGCGCCAGCGGAACCCTGGAGAACTTCATACAACCACCTCCCGCTTGATCTGTTTTCGCCTGATCCACCTGGTAACGGATAGCAATCCCGGTATAATGCGGTGATACATGAAATACAACAGGGGACGTACCGGGTAATCCCATGCACCGATCGTACGCACCAACTCTGCGCCTAATCCCTCTTTGAAGCGATATACACCAAACATGGGGTCTGATGCTTCAAGGGTGTCCGGTGCACCCCATAGGTCATAAACCAGGCAGCCCTTTTCCCTGGCGGAGCGCATGGCTTCCCATTGCAGCAGGTAATTGGGCATTTTTTCACGGAATTTATTATTTGACATGCCGTAAACGTACCAGGCTCGAGAACCCAGGTAGAATAAGATCAATCCAGCCAGGATCGTTCCATTAAATTCTGCGATCAATCCTTCTGCCATTCCGGCATTGATGAATGATGTCCAAACTTCCAGGTAATACGCTTCAGGCCGGATGATGAATCCATCCCGGTCAGCTGTTTCAGCGTACATGTGGTAAAGCCCAGGAAGATCCTCAAGCCGAGCCTTCCTGACTGTCACCTCATTTTTTATGGCTAACCTCAGGTTGTAACGGGTCTTCTGTTTCATCCTTGCCAGCCACTCTTCTTCACTGCCTGACAGATCAAGCAGCATCGTATTCTTGAATTGAATCTGCTCCGGAGAATATTTCCATCCGCGTTCTTTGAGTTCATTCACCAGCTGAGTTCCCGGAATATCTTTTAAAGAATTCGATGGTGCGTTTTTACCTGTGTCGAGCGTAACATCAGGATCGATCTTTATGAAGATCAGCCCGCGCTGCCTGGCTGATGTTTCGAGAGTATTCAATACACTAAGTCGCTGCACTTCATCGTTCCAGTCGAACATGGGTCCGCGCGGGATATACCCAAGGCTGACACGCGGGCCAAAGCGTAACAGGTGCATGGAACGGGTCAGCAACTGCGCTGCCCCTTTGACCTCGCCTTCTTCATTCTTCCAGGTAATTTCCTCACGTG
>CAYWVP010000127.1:0-5520 GCA_964461605.1 uncultured Anaerolinea sp. | reverse complement strand
TGAGCGCGACCAGCGCACCAGCCAGCGGCTGGCCAGAGAAAAGAAACCGGCCAGTTTCAGGTTGGCGTTGATGATCATCATGCTGAAGAGCAGGATGATCGTGTCAAAGTCGATGTAGGCGGGCAGCTGCTCAAATTGCACCTGACGTGTCACCAGCAGCAGTGCCACGCCCATCAGGGCGATGGTGGTGCGGTTGGATTTGATAATGGGATAACGACCGATCGCTATACCGATGAAGGTGAGCAGAACAATCCCGCCGGTGATCCATACGTTGGGGGTCATGAGCTGGATTATACATTCAAGCATGGATTTCGCGGGTAACCTTGACAATCGTTATTAATTCAGATTAAGTGGATATAATATATCCTGATTAGAAAGTTCAGGAGACTCAAATGCCCAATTTACTGGTAGCGTTTATTACAGGGTTCACCACAGGGGGATTGAGTTGTATGGCTGTGCAAGGCGGGTTACTGGCAAGTTCACTCGCCAACCAGATCGAAAAAGACCTGGCGGCAACCGGCAAGTCAAGAACAAGTCCAAAACACAAGATCACCCTGCCGATCCTGTTGTTCCTGGTGAGCAAACTCGTGGTTTACACAGCTCTGGGTGCCCTGCTTGGCGGTCTTGGGCAGTTATTTCAGTTCACCCCCACAGCGCAGGCTGTGCTGCAATTCGTCATTGCCTTCTTTATGTTGGGCAATGCCCTGCGCATGTTGAATGTGCATCCGGTTTTCCGCTTTTTCACGTTCGAACCGCCGGCAGCGGTCACGCGTTTTGTGCGGCGCAAGGCACGCGGAGAAGCCGCCTGGTTCACACCGGTGATGCTTGGCGCGTTGACCGTTCTGATCCCCTGCGGGGTCACACAAACCATCATGGCTGCTGCCATCGCCTCAGGGGATCCACTCTCAGGAGCGGCATTAATGTTTGCGTTCACCCTGGGTACCAGCCCGGTGTTCTTTTTACTGTCTTACCTCGCCACACGCTTGGGTACCCTGGTGGAAAAGCACCTGGTGAGAATCACTGCCGCCGCGCTGATCATCCTCAGCATCCTTGCTGTCGACACCGGGCTGAATTTGATTGGATCGCGCTACTCTCTGACCCGACTGGCGTCCACCATCGCTAGCGGGGAGCAGGTATCCGCAACCGTCTCCGCTGATGGTTCAATAATTCTCAACGTGGTGGACAATGGCTATCGTCCGCGCCGGTTGCACGCGCCGGCAGACACACCGGTCACGCTCACCCTGGTCACGGAAGATGTATATTCATGCTCGCGGGCGTTTCTCATCCCGGATCTGGATTACGGGGTTATTCTTTCCGCCACCGGCGAAGAAAAAGTGGAAATTCCACCGCAAACCCCGGGTACGGTCCTTCCGTTCACCTGTTCAATGGGAATGTACACCGGTGAGATCATCTTCGATCTGTGACGAGGCAGCGGAATGAAACAACAGGTCTTTAAGATCGATGACATGCACTGCGGTAGTTGCGCCATGCGCTTGCAGGAACTGGAAGATTCCTTGGCGGGGGTAATCCAGGTCGATGCCTCATACCGCCAGGGAAAAATGACGGTGCTGTTTGATGAAACGACGATCACCACGGATCAGATCATCGCTGAAGTTAAGAATATCGGCTATACCGCCAGGCTGGAAGGCGGTTAAGCGGTTTCTACCAAACCCATTAATCCTGTTCGGTGATGGTGATCGATTCGATCACATCGCCGGTGAAATTCGGGTTCTTCAGCGGGTCGCGAAGGGTAATGCCCTTAACCACATCCATTCCGCTGATCACCTGGCCGAAAATGGTATATTCATCACTCCTTAACGGAACCGGTGCAAATGTGATGAAGAACTGGCTGCCATTGGTGTTGAGCCCGGCATTGGCCATGGCTACGACGCCTTCTTTGTCAAAATTCAAGTCGCTGTATTCGTTGTCAAACTGGTATCCGGGTCCACCCGAACCAGCGCCGGTGGGATCACCGGTCTGCGCCATGAAGCCTTCAAGCACGCGGTGAAAGGTAACACCATCGAAGTACCCCTCACGGGCGAGGAAAACAAAGCTATTCACTGTCACCGGCGCTTTTTCAGGGTAGAGTTCGACGACAAATTCGCCGCCTTTTTCCATTTTTACAGTTGCCAGGTACTGCTTACCGGTGTCGATTGTCATGGCTGGAGGGGCGTCATATTGTTTTACCGCAGGGGCTGCCGGCGGCGTGGTCTCAGTGACGCCGGCTGGAGAACGCTTGGCCAGCTCTCCCACCACAATGGCGACAACGACAACCGCGAACACCATCAGGATCAATTTCAGATCGGAGTATTCGCGGCGTTTGCGTGCCGGGGCTTTTTTGGATCGGGTGGAGTTTTTGGTGGATTTATCGCTCATGGTTCACCTTCAGGATCAGGATTTATGGAGGATCTCTTTTTCAGCGGTCGAGATCTCTTGGATCAGCGTCTCAACCTCCTGCTTGGTTTCCGCAGGAACGTTGGGCATGAATTGGATAAACTTAAGCAGGTCGCGCGCCTGCCGCATCAGATCTTTGACGTTGGCGGTATAGCTTAGATCCATCCAACCGTGCTCCGCAGGGGGAGGTAGATTGCGCGCCTTTTCGATCAAAGCACGAGCCTTCGTGATGCGTTCAGCTGTAGTCACTACTTTCGCCATACGGCAACCTCCGCTGAGAATTACCAATTTATAGCACAGAGCAGCGGTTTCGGGGAAGAATTCTACGGTTTACAAAAGCAGTATATAAATGGTTATAAGGAGAGTATCCATCCAGCGATGAGACTTGTGCGTTTTCTCTTGTTATAATGTTTCTATTGAACGAGCTTTTTTGTGTAGCAGAATTGCAGCCGAAAACTATAAAGTTAACTTAGGACGCTCGTTTATATAGTTGATTGAGGAAGACATGCCGACTACCGATAAAAGAGAACCCTCAATCCAGCAACTCAGCGAATCCCTTGTGGATGAAGTGGTCGGGGCGGTTGGTTTACGCAGGAACCGCTTCAACCACTGGCTGATGGGGAAACTGATCCACCCGGTTACTGAGCGCTTTGCCCACGTTGGGCTCAATTTTGAGGAATTGATCCGGGAAAAAGGATTTCCTTCTGCCAGTGCGTGGGCATTATCCCTGTTCTGCAAACCGGCAAAAACACGCTTCTTTTACGAGGTTCCTCAAAGCGGTCCCCTGCTGGTGGCGGCCAACCACCCCGGGGCTTATGACGCGCTTGTTTACGCCTCGCAGTTGGGGCGGAAGGACGTCAACCTGATCGCCACCGAAATTCCTTATCTGCGGCTGCTGCCGCTCACCAGCAGCCACCTCATTTTCGCCGCACGTGATAACAGCACCAGCCGCATGATCGCGATGCGCCAGATCATCCGGCACCTGCGTTCGGGGGGTGCGATGATTTATTTTCCTTCCGGTCATCGTGACCCGGACACGGCATTTTTCCCGGGTGCAAAAAAGAATATCGATAACTGGATGCCGGTATTCGACTTCTTCTATAAATCTGTCCCCGGGTTAAAGATCCTGCCCGCGATTGGTTCAGGCATACTCTCCGAGCGCTGGGCGTACCATCCCGTCACCCGGGTGCGGCGCAAGCAGGTCGACCGGCAACGCCTGGCTGAATTCTGCCAGGTGATCAGTCAGCTGGCCAAACCCGGAAAGCTGCTGGTTACCCCTGCTGTGTCTTTTGGCAGGGCGGTGAGCCAGGAGGACCTGGAGCGTGATGGCGTACGCGACGATTTTCAATCAGCGGTCGTGGCGCAGGGTAAATCACTGCTGCACGATCACACGCAACACTTTGGTCTTCAATACACCTGAACAGTGCACTCAACGCGCGGAACATCCGCTCGTCGCGGATTGGCGCGTGCCAAAATTTCTTCCCGGATGTAAAATCAAACGGCGATAACTCAATAACAAGGAGCGCATTGTGAACATCCTGGTTGTCAACTGCGGTAGTTCCTCCCTCGGTTTCAAGGTATATCAAACCAACGGATCAGAAAATTCAAAGCTGGTCCTTGCTGGAAAGGCGCGCAACGTTGCCACTCAGACGAAAGCGGAAGCGCTGATCGAATGGGTGCAGGATGGCTGCAAACAGGAACGTCGTTGTCCACTGCCATCCCACCAGGCAGCTGCGCGCGAAATGCTGGTGATTCTGAAGGAACACAAAATTCTCATCGATGCAGTCGGGCACCGCTTTGTACACGGCGGCGAGTTGTTTAAGGCGACAACCCGGGTGGATGAACACAGCCTGTCCGGGTTGAAGCAGGTGCTGCCCCTGGCACCGATCCACAATCCGAACTCGTTCAGCGCGATACAGGTGTGCCTGGATGGGCTGCCGGGTATCCCCGAATTCGTTGTGTTTGACACGGCTTTTCACGCTGCGCTGCCGGTTGAAGCCAGGGAATACGCGCTGCCGCGGGACCTTGCCGACCGCTACGGATTGCGCAAGTATGGTTTTCATGGATTATCCTACCAATATGTCAGCGCTCGGGCAGCAGCCATGCTGGAACAGCCGCTCGATCAGGTAAAACTGATCATGTGCCACCTGGGCACTGGTGGTTCCAGCGTGTGTGCCTTCGCCAATGGACATTCAGTTGAAACCTCGATGGGGTTTTCCCCGTTAGCCGGGCTGGTGATGTCCACCCGCTGCGGAGATATCGATGCTGAGGTCGCGCTGGAGCTGGTGCGCCAGGGTATGCCTGCCGATGAAGTAAGCCGGATCCTCAATAACAAGTCCGGGTTGATCGGGTTGAGCGGATATTCCTCCAACCTGGCGGAGATCATTGAAGCAGCAGAAGCAGGAGATGACCAATGCCGCATTGCTTACGAGGTCTACACCAGGCGCTTGAGACATTACCTGGGCGCTTATTCCTGGCTGCTCAACAGCGCGGATGCGATCGTTTTTACCGATGATATCGGGGTGACCTCCTGGAAGCTGCGCGAGAAGGTCTGCAGCGGGGCGGATCGAC
Organism: uncultured Anaerolinea sp.; assembly: GCA_964461605.1. Classification (GTDB taxonomy): domain Bacteria; phylum Chloroflexota; class Anaerolineae; order Anaerolineales; family Anaerolineaceae; genus UBA6107. The sequence continues at coordinate 555 of CAYWVP010000127.1, read as the reverse complement.
TGGGGATCATCCTGGATGCCACCCTCAACCGGGAAGCGACCAATTACCGCCCGGCGTTCATTCAGCAAGTGAAATCCAGAACGAAATTGCTCGTGCTGCCCACCGATGAAGAGCAGGTGATCCTGGAGGAAGTGCTGCGGTTGATTTGAAACATAAAACGGGGCTGGTGATTCACCAGCCCCGGCTTGGTTAATATGGGTTTGTTCAATCTTCGGCGTAACCGCACAGCGCCATGGCACCCGGGCCGGTGCTGATGCCCAGCACAGGTCCGGTCATGTTGATCAGTAGTTCAACAGGATTGAATTGTGTGCGGATTCGTTCTGCCATTTCTTGCGCTTCCGGCAGCACATTGCCGTGCATCACCGCGATGTGCAGATTTCCTGATTCTTTGAAATGACTAAAAAACTTGTTGTACAGCTGGTCGATGACACCTTTGTGGGTTCTTGCCAGGGAGGCTGGTTCCACCAGGCCGGTCTTGTGGTTGATCTCGACCAGCGGACGGATCTTGAGCACGCTGCCCACCCACTTGACCGCGTTGCCGATGCGCCCGCTTTT
>CAYWVP010000126.1:0-5581 GCA_964461605.1 uncultured Anaerolinea sp. | reverse complement strand
CAGTGAGGAATTGCAGGATATGCCCTTTCAAGACCTTGCTCCGGCATTGCCCCACCTTAACAAGGAACAGACAATACAATTAATGCCCACCAGGGAAATCAACCTGCTTCACTCAAGTGGTGAGCAGATCCCAGTGGAGGTGAACATCACCCCCGTCAGCAGCGGTGCAGATACCTTTTACTTTGTAACGCTTCAGGATATCCGGGAGCGCAAAAAGGCAGAGAGCCTCACCCGCGAAGCCCTATCCAACGTGCAGTCGAGGGTAAACGACCTGGCGGTGCTGCGCAATGTGACCGAAGCCCTCAACCAGGCATCCTCACTGCGCAACGCCGTGCTGCCGGTGCTGGAAACGGTCAAGAATATCACCAACAGCAACAGCGTGTGGATCTTCCTGCTGGGGAAAACCCCCGAGTCTTACCAGCGCATTGAATATCATCCCTTGAGTGAGAACAACATGCTGGTGATGGAAAACCAGGCGGGTAAACCCCCGCGCTGCCTGGCCAACCTGATCAAAGGCGATCTTGAAGCTGCCCGCCTGATCAAAACATGTCCCTGCAGCACGATCACCGGCGAAAGGGAGCATTACACCTTTCCGCTTTACATCAATAAACAACCCCTGGGTCTGTTGAATTTCGTTGAAGATCCCTCCAGCCCGTTGAACGAGAACAAGGAACGCCTGCTGCAAACCATTTGCGGGTCACTGGCGGTCGCCATCGAAAGGGTGCGCCTGTTCAAGAGCGAATACGATCAACGAAAACTGGCCGAAACATACCGGGATATCGGCACAGCGCTGACCACCTCGCTGGACCTTAATGAGGTGCTCGATCTCCTGCTGGACCAGCTTTCACGCGTGGTGCCATACGACGGCGCGTGCGTGATGCTGGTGGAGGACGGAACTGCGCGCGTCACCCGCATGCGGGGATACGAACCTTCAAAAAAGAGCAACCTGGCAAAATTGCACAACCTCAGGTTTGAGATCGAAAAAACCGAAAACCTGAAAAGGCTGATCAACACCAGGAAACCAATCATTATCGAAGACACGCAGAAGGATGAATTTTTCGTCGCCACGAGCATTACCCCTGATTACCACAGTAACATGGGGATACCCGTCGTGATTGAGGACAAGGTAGCCGCCATATTCAGTCTGGACAAGGTGGAGGAGGGATTCTATGCCGATGAACACGCCAGGCTGGTATCCAACTTTGCCTCGCAGGCTTCCCTGGCAATCCGCAACGCCAGCCTGTACACCGCAGAAATCAACCGCATCCGGCAGCTCGACGGTCTACGCGCCACGCTGACCGCGATCAGCGCACAGCTGGATGTGAAGGTGCTGCTGCAGGAGGTGTTGAAGCGCGCAGTAAAGCTGCTTAACGCTGATTTCGGTGAACTGGCGCTATACGATCCGCATGAGGACATGTTGCGTATCCTGGCTTCGCAAAATCTGCAGCCCGATACAGTGGGCAAACAGTCACGCCGCGGCGAGGGTTTGATGGGGAAGGTAGCACAGACGAAGAAACACCTGGCAATATCAGATTACCCGAACTGGAAGGGAAAAGCCCCGGGGTACGACACATTTGGCGTGAACTCCTTACTGGCAGTGCCAATGCTGGGGGCAGAAAACGAACTGCTGGGTGTGATCGGTGTGGGCTATACCCAAAAGGAACGCAGTTACAATGAGGACGACATCCGGCTGCTAAACCTGTTCGCCCAACAGGCAACAGTCGCACTGCGCAACGCCCGCCTGTACGAAGAGGCGAAACAGCGCGCAGAGGAAGCCGAAACCATCCGCAAAGCCGGCGCGGTGGTGGTCTCCACTCTCAATCAGGAAAAAGCGATCAGCCTGATCCTTGAGCAGCTGGCGCACGTGGTCCCATATGACAGCGCGTCAGTACTTCTCTATCGGAAGGGCTCACTGCAGATCGTAGGTGGTCACGGCTTCAACGACATCCAGCCGATCCTCGGATTGGAAATCTCGCTGGACCGTGCTAACCCCGGGTCACAGGTCTTCCTGGACAACGCACCGTTAAAGATCAACAACATCCCGGAAGAAGTGCCTCATTTCAACCAGGTCTCCACCAAGAATAATCACACCATTCACTCCTGGCTGGGGGTTCCGCTCAAGATCCAGAACCAGCCGATCGGTATCCTATCGCTGGATGGACATACGCCGAATCAATTTACTGATGAACATGAACGACTGGTAACCGCCTTCGCTGACCAGGTGGCTATTGCGCTCGAAAATGCCCGTTTGTACGAATCCGCGCTGCAATCCGCCAGCCGCTTCGAGACATTGTATAAGTTGAGCCAGGTGATCAGCAGCAACATCCGCTCCGAAGAGATCTACCCCGCCATCCACGAGGCTACCACCGAGCTGATGGAAACGGAATTCTTCAGCATTTCGCTGGTTAGCGAAAAATCCGGGTTGATCGAGGATGTATACATGGTCGACCGTGGTGAGCCGATTTCGCTCTCCAGCCGCCCGTTAGGCCAGGGTCTCTTCGGGCGTGTACTGGAAAGCGGGAAGTCAATCCTGTTCAACACGTTTTCCGAGGAAATGATCTCTGAGACCGGCGCGCTGGTGATCGGCGATCCGGAAGAGGATGAGATCTCTCAATCTGTGCTGGTGGTTCCGTTGAAAATCGGTCCGCGCCTGGTGGGGGTGGTATCAGCACAAAGCTACAAGCCTCACGCCTACACTGACACCGATGTGGAGCTGCTGGAATTGTTGGGCGCGAACGTTGCCATCGCGATCGAGAACGCGCGCCTGTTCGACGAAGTGCAGGAGTTGGCGATCACCGATCCGGTGACAGGGCTGTATAACAGGCGTAAACTGATCGAATTGGCCGAAACGGAGTTCACCCGTGCCGTGCGTTATGAGCGTGATCTTTCCGCGATCATGCTGGATTGTGATTTATTCAAGCGGGTGAATGATACTTACGGACATACAGTGGGAGACCAGGTGCTGAAGCAGTTAGCCGAGATCTCCCTCACTTCCATCCGCAAAGCGGACGTACTCGCGCGTTACGGCGGGGATGAATTCATGGTCATTCTGCCGGAAACTGACGAGGAAGCCGCGATGACGGTTGCGTTGCGGCTTTGCCAGGATGTATTCAGCACACCCTTTGATACCAGGGCGGGGCATCTGCATTTCTCCATCAGCGTTGGGGTCGCCGGGCTGGACAGGTCCGTCAAGAACCTTGGTCAACTCCTCGACCGCGCTGATTTCGCCAGTTATGTTTCAAAAGACACCGGCGGAAACCGGGTCACCAGGTGGACGCCTTACCTGGCGAGAAAACACAAGCAATCTCAATAACCCTGTGGATCCTGAGATCCGGGGTTTTCCCGCGGATCCGGGTTCAGAATTAAGACCTTGCAAATCTGTTAATCCTATTGTAATTACGCCCGGAAAGTTGTAATATGTTCGATTATAAGATTTAACTATGATCAATTCAGCCAGCATTTACGTCTACGCCTATATTTTTATGCTTATGGTCATGCTCATTTACCATAGCAGATTTCGGGTTAGGCTGACTGAAGTGAAGAACCAATAATAAGAAAAAACTCCCAAAGCCACCTGACCCGAACAGGTGGTTTTTTTTGATCCGCAGCCGGAGGTGAAGCCAATCAATATCATAGATCAGTCCGTGTTACCAGAAAAACGCTAAACATTATAAGGAAATCAGGAGAAGGAACATGAAAGCCACAAAATTGCTCGTTGTAATGATCGTTTTTACATTGTTGTTCACCGCCTGTCAAACTTCTACCACACCCACTGACTCCCCCGCTGGCGCCGCAGGAGAGGGAACCCCGGAAGTTTGCGCGAGCGATGCTTTTGGTTGCGCGGTTTTTGAGCCCGGCGACGTGGTCAAGATCGGCATGGGCGCACCGATGACCGGCGGCGACGCCTCATACGGTATCGACATCTCGCAGGGCGGCATGATCGCCGTGCAGGATTTTGGTGAGTTGAACGGTTTCAAATTCACCCTGGTCGCTGAGGATGATGGCGGCACCGCGGAAGGCGGAGCGGCAGTGGCTAATAAATTTGCCTCTGATCCGGCGGTTGTTGCGGTTGCCGGTCACATCTATTCCGGAGCCACCTCCGCTGCCATACCGGTTTACGAAAAGGTAGGCATTCCGCTGCTTTCACCATCCGCCAGCCTGCCAGCCCTGACCACATTAGGCAGCGCAGTGTTTAACCGCATCGTCTTCACTGACGCACGCCAGGGACCCCCGGCAGCCGAGTACCTGTTCAACACACTCGGCAAGCGCAAGCTGGCCGCCCTGCACGATGGCAGTGATTACGGCAAAGGACTGGCAGAGGCTGTGGCGGCGCGTTTCGTTGAGCTTGGCGGCGAGGTGGTGATCACCGAAGCCATTACCAAGGGCGAGACCGATTACACCCCGGTACTTTCCGCGGTGGCCGCGAAAGGCCCGGATGCGCTTTACTTCGGCGGATACACCGCGGAAGGCGCGGTAGTGGTCAACCAGATGAAGCAGACCGGTCTGGAAGATGTCGTGTTCTTCGGTTGTGACGGCACCTATGGGGCGGATTTCCTGTCGCGCACGGGAGCGAATGGCGAGAACGCATTTGCCACGATCGCCCCGATCCCGGCAGAATCAGCTGAAAAGACTGCCTTTGACGCCGCTTACCTGGAGCAATTTGGCAAGGAAGCCGGCTCACTCTCACCGTACACATGGAACGGTTACGATTCAACAGCCGGCCTGATCAGCGCGGTGAAATCCGTTGCCGTACTGGGCACGGACGGGAACCTGTACATACCACGTGGTGCACTGGTCACCGCGGTCAGAACACTGACGGACTACAAGGGTGTTGGCGGCACCTACACCTGTGATGCCACGGGTGAATGCAACACGCTGCCGCCCATGTTCGTGGTCGTCAAGGATGGGGCCTGGGTTCCAGCAGATTAGTCATTTTATTCTCCCTTTGGTCGGGGAGGCTACGCCTCCCCGACCCATCCTATTTCTGGCGGAAGGTTCCCTTTCATATGAACGTTACCTCTATTCGAAAACTCACCCGTAAAGGGGCGCGGGTCCACGAAATACTCCGGCCATTGCTTGGAGCCATTATTGTCATTTTTCTGTTGTACCGGTTATACGATGTGTTCATTGTGCAGCAGGAGTACGGACCCGAAACATGGCTGCGCCTGGCCATCGCCGGTTTGGTGATCGGCAGTGTCTACGCACTTATCGCCATTGGTTACACACTTGTTTATGGCATTCTTTTTATGATCAACTTCGCCCACGGCGAAGTTATGATGCTGGGGGCTTACAGCGGTTTTTTTGTGTTCGAAGCCTTCAAGGCCATCAAGGTCTCAACCGACCCGGTAGTCACGTTCTCCAATGCCTATCCGGTGCTGGCTGTTCTTATCGCTTTTCTGGTGGGGATGGCCATTTCCGCGCTCGCCGGCTATTCTCTTGAACGGATCGCCTACCGGCCCCTGCGCAAAGCACCGCGCCTGGTGCCATTGATCGGCGCCATCGGGGCATCCATTTTTCTGCAGAACGCGGCGCAACTGCTCTTCAGCCCGCAGCTGCGCGATGTGACCAACCCGGAGATCCT
>CAYWVP010000125.1:0-5597 GCA_964461605.1 uncultured Anaerolinea sp. | reverse complement strand
TAAGAGCGGGTGATGGGATTCGAACCCACGAATATCACCTTGGGAAGGTGATGCCTTACCACTTGGCCACACCCGCTAACGGAAAAGATTATAGCGACTTGTAAACACGATGTCAAGAATAATGGGATTTACTCCTGTGATCTTATCCATTTGCACGCGATGATTCTGGAGGACTTGACAAAGTCGCTATGGTATAATTTTTTTTGTTATTGTATTTCAGAACCTGGGAGTAACCATTGGCAGCCAATATATTAAGTTGGTTGATGGGTTTTTTTTCATTAGACATTGGCATTGACCTTGGTACAGCAAACACCCTGGTCAATGTTCGTGGTAAGGGTATCGTTATTAACGAGCCTTCATGGGTTGTGATCAACAAACGAACAAAAGAGACCATCGCCGTAGGAAACGCAGCGAAAGAAATGGTTGGCCGCACTCCGGCCAATTACGTGGCAATCCGTCCTTTGAGGGACGGTGTCATTTCAGAATTTGAGATCACAAAGTCGATGCTCGAATACTTTATCGGTAAAGTGCATCAACAGGCGATCGTTCCCATGCCAAGGCCTCGCGTGGCGATCGGGATTCCTTCAGGAGCAACAGAGGTCGAAAAACGCGCGGTTTACGATGCCTCCATGGCCGCGGGCGCGCGTGAGACGTACCTGGTTGAGGAGCCGCGTGCCGCAGCGATTGGAGCAGGGTTACCCATTAGCGATGTCAAAGGTACCATGGTAGTGGATATCGGCGGCGGTACAACAGAGGTCGCGGTTATTTCGATGGGTGAGATCGTCATTTCGAGATCATTACGCATCGCGGGTGATGAACTTGATGAAGACATTCTGCAATTTATTCGCAAGAAATACAATTTACTGATCGGTGAAAGGATGGCCGAGCAGTTGAAAATGGCGATCGGATCGGCTTACCCGCTTCAAAGCGAATTGACCATGACCGCCAGGGGCAGGAACCTGATCACCGGACTTCCGGGGTCTGTAGAGGTTTCATCTGTTGAGATTAGAGAAGCGATCAATCCTTCGATCCAGATCATTGTTGACACGATCAAGGATGCTTTGGATGAAGTACCACCTGAATTGATCTCAGACCTGCTGGATTCAGGTGTTTGCCTGGCCGGAGGTGGATCGCAGATACTCGGGTTGGTTCCCAGGTTAAAAGATGAACTTAATTTACGGGTTTGGGTCGCTGATGATCCGATGACCTGTGTGGCAAGGGGCGCCGGTCTAGTGCTGGAAAACCTCGCCAAATACAAACGATTCCTGGTCAGCCTGGAGAGAAGCAGTTCCAGAGGGTAAAATTTATCTCAAGGTAGAATGAAAAGAATATCAAGCAGAACATGGCAAACGCTGGCGATCGTCCTGATCGTGGCGGGAGTGCTGGTACTAGCCATAAGCGGTTTATTGGGACAGATCATTGGAAAGGCAATTGATCCAATGGTTGGTCTGCAGTCCTGGGTGTCAACCAGGGCGAAAGCCGCTGTAGATTTCTTTACAGTCCCAAGAGATGTCAATTCACTGCGGGAGCAAAACGCAGCTCTGCAGAACGAGGTTTCACGCTTGCAATCCGAAATTCTGGAATTGCGGCAGCAGCTGGTTGAAACAGATATTCTTTATGCTCTTCTCGACTTCGCCAGAGAGAATCCTGATAACCAGTACATCGCTGCGGCTGTGATCGGAAAGGATCCGAGTCCGTTCCTTAAATATGTGATCATCGACAAAGGATCCGATGACAATGTTTTCCGGGGCATGCCAATCGTTACGGAACAAGGTCTGATCGGTAAGGTTGATGCGGTTACGGCCTCTGCAGCACGGGTCCAATTGATCACTGACCAGGGCTCTGTAGTGAATGTGAAACTTCAGGAAAGCAACACAGAAGCCCAGATCAGAGGTTCTGTTACTGGAGATATTACCCTGGAAATGGTAAACCCCGCCATTGAACTGGTGGAAGGTGACCTGATTTTCTCCTCCGGATTGGGTGGTACATATCCAGCTGAACTGCTTATCGGGCAGATCGTTTCGATCCAGGCTAAGGAAAATGATGTTTTTCAGACTGCCGCTGTCCAACCATCAGTTGATTTTTCGAATTTAAAGGCTGTCCTTGTGATCACTAATTTCCGGGCAGTCGATATTGAGCCGTTAGTTCCGACACCTGCGCAATAACATGAGCATAATCGTATCTATTCCCATATTGCTACTTTTACTGATCTTACAAACCACGATTGCCAGTGAGATTACGTTGATTCATGGCGTTGCTGACCTGATGCTGGTATGGCTGGCAGCCTGGGGATTAATTAGTGAGGATAACTCTGGTTACCTGCTGGCATTTTTCGCAGGTGGATTGGTCTCCTACGTTTCCGCATTGCCGTGGTATGTCTTCCCATTGGCTTACCTCTCGTCCATTTTTCTCGGGCGCTTTGTATTTAAACAACTTTGGCAGTCACCCTTATTGTCGATGTTTGCGATAACACTAGTGTCAAGCATCTTACTTTATGTGTTTACCATGATCGGTCTACGAATCAATGGAACTGATTATTCCTGGCAGGTTTCGCTAACGAACGTCATTATTCCATCGGTTTTCTTGAACCTGCTACTTGCGATCCCAATTTACGCGATCGTGAATGACCTAGGCGGATGGCTCTTCCGTTCGGAGGCAGTAGAATGAACACAGAAAAATCTCTTCAAACCGGGCTTGAACAATGGCGTTTCAAGGTGATTTACGCCATATTGGCGATCGTGTTTTCAATATATACTATCCGGCTTTTTGATCTGCAAGTCATTAAAGGGAAAGACTATCTAGAGCAGGCCGAAGAAAACCGGATCACGAACGTAAGTGTACAGACCCAACGTGGAACGATCTATGACAGAAATGGATATGTTCTTGCGCGAAATTCAGCATCTTATAATGTTGCCATTATTCCGGCATTTTTACCTGAAGATCCCGGTACATCTGAAGAGATCTTCAGACAATTATCTTCTCTAATCGATGTTCCTGTAACAAACGGCCTCGTCACGGATGAAACTGCAAGATTATTTGTTGTCTGCAACACGGATTTCGGGATCAAAGAGATTGTTTTAATTGGCGGGAACAACGCTCCCTACGATCCAGTTTATATAAAGTGCAACGTTGACAGAGAAATTGCTATGGTGATCAGTGAAAAAACTGATGAATGGCCTGGCGTAACCATTGAAGTTGATCCGGTCAGGCAATATCCAACCGGTTACCTTACCTCGGAGATTATCGGTTTTCTAGGTCCGGTGACTGCAGAAAACCAGGAGTACTACAGGGACCTTGGATTTATCCCGGGAAGAGATAAAGTGGGATATTCTGGAATTGAATATTCCATGGACGACGTGTTGATCGGAAAAAATGGACTGCGGGTTGTAGAAGTGGATAGCGCCGGCAAAGAATTGCGTGACATTGAAGAACCTGAAGAACCGGTACCCGGCTACAACCTCAAATTAACGATCGATACGCGTTTACAGGCCGCCGCCAAAACAATCCTGAATGATGAAATTAACACCTGGAATATCTGGTTCAATGAGATCCGATCATTAAATGGTGTGGTTATTGCGATGAATCCGAAAACCGGCGAGATCCTGGCGCTGGTTTCGGAACCGACGTTTGAAAACAATCGCATGGAGACCATAATCCCGGCTTATTATTACAACCAGTTGAGCCAGGACCCATTAAAACCATTGTTGAATCATGCCGTTTCAGCCCAGCACCCACCGGGCTCAGTCTTCAAGATGGTCGCGGCTGTTGGTGCTTTGAACGAAGGTGTAATCGGACCGCAGGAGCAGATTCCTTGTCCGGGAACGATTTCGATCATACAAAAATATTCGCCCAATGACCCCGGAACACCAATGATTTACTACGGGTACGATCGTGAAGGTCACGGAATGTGTGATTTTGTGAAGTCAGTTGCACTATCGGATGATATTTACTTTTACAAGATTGGGGGCGGCTTCGAACCGGACATTCCAGACGGTGGATTGGGTGCATGGCGGATAAAAGAATACGCAGAAGCCCTCGGTTACGGAGCGCCAACAGGGATCGAATTGCCAGGTGAGGTTGCGGGACTCATTCCAGATCCAACCTGGAAACGCATCAATAAAGCCGAGAACTGGTCTACTGGTGATACATATATTATGACAATTGGTCAGGGGTATGTTCTGGCAACACCGTTACAGGTGTTGGTTTCTTTTGCCATTATGGCAAATGATGGTAAATACATGCAACCGACTCTCATCAGGGATATATTAGACGCAGAGGGTAACATCGTAAAAGCCTTTGAACCTACGTTGGTACGGGATATCACAAAAGAACCTGTAATCGACATACTTGATGAAAACAACAAACCAACCGGAGAAAAAAAGGTTGTTGAACCGTGGGTCATCCAATATGCTAAGGAAGGTATGCGACAGGTGGTGGTGGCGGGAACCGCCGAAACCGCCATGGCAGGACTTGAAATTCCATCGGCGGGAAAAACAGGAACCGCAGAGTATTGTGATGATGTAGCCCAGGAAAAAGGGCTTTGCCAGCGCGAAACCTGGCCTTTCCACGCATGGTACGCCGGTTACGCACCGTTTGACGATCCTGAAATTGTTGTGGTTGCGTTTGTTTACAACGGCGGTGAAGGAGCCAGCGTGGCCGCCCCCATCGTTCAACGTATGCTGGATACCTATTTTGAACTTAAAACGATTGATACAGCGAATGAAAATGGACAATAAACAGGACAAGGCGCTTTAGGTTTGGATTATGTTTAGAAGGGAATTCTGGCGTAATTTTGATTTCTGGTTGTTTGGAGCGGTCCTGTTCCTATGCATCTTTGGCTTGATCATGATCCGCTCGACGATTGCCGGGAATATTGAGCTTGCGAATTATGTAAACCGTCAAGCTACTTTTTTTGGTATCGGTATTGTTGTATTAATTGTAGTAACGGTGCTGGATTACCGATACTGGAAGAGCCTATCCAAGTACATTTATATCTTCATCCTGGCCTTCCTGGGTTTGATCTTATTGATCGGCACAACCAGCTTTGGATCACAACGCTGGCTGGAAGTGGGTCTGGTGAATATTCAGCCGGCCGAGCTTTCCAAGATCGTTATCATCCTTGTGCTGGCACATTATTTTTCGAGTTCCATCAATAAAAAGAAAAACGTGCGCTGGATGGGGATTAGCGCATTAATCGTTGGCGGGATCGTGCTCCCGATTTACTTGCAGCCAAATTTGAGCACGACGATCTTGTTGGTAGTGATCTGGTTTTCAATGTTATGGATCAGCGGTATTCCCACGAAGTATGTGGTGATCCTGGGGATCGTTGGTGTCATTGGCGCAATCAGTGTGTTTCCATTTCTTGAAGGTTACCAGCAGGAAAGGATTCTGACCTTTCTTCAACCGGAAGAAGGAGCAAGATATGGAGACACATACAATGTCGAACAGGCGTTAATCACCATAGGTAGCGGGGGTTTGCTCGGACAGGGTTACGGAGCAGCGACACAGGTTCAGTTACGATTCCTGAAAGTACGCTCTACTGACTATATCTTTTCTGCCATTGCTGCAGAATTTGGTTTTGTCGGAACGTTATTCAT
>CAYWVP010000124.1:2869-5627 GCA_964461605.1 uncultured Anaerolinea sp. | reverse complement strand
CCCGGGTTGCTCGCGCTCAACCAGAATTCAGACGGGCTTTCCGGCTCCCAGTTCTTCATCACCTATGCCCCGCTGCCGGAGATGGACGGCAGGTTCACGATCATCGGCCGGGTCATAGAAGGCATGCCTGTGGTCAACTCCCTGCGCCCGCGCAACCCTGAATCCGATGAGATCCTGCTCCCCGCGGATGTGCTCATTTCTGTCACCATCGAGGAAAACTAAGTGGAACAGCCCCCAGCCTCCACCCCTTCACGTACGTTGACCATCGCCCAACTCGTGGTCAGTATTCTTGATATCCTGCTCGCTCTGGGCAGTGTCGCAGCCCTGGCTTTCGTTCTAATAACGTCTTTAAATGATGAAACATCCGCCCCCGAATCCACCCAACTGATCAACATTCTTTTTGTGATCGTGGCGGTCATTTTTCTCACCATCCCTTCCCTGGTCAGTTCGATCCGTTTCCTCGCCGGAGCGCCTCCCCGTCCGCCTGTCAGGCGCAAACTGCTTTACGCCAGCCTTGCGCTCATTCTTGTCCCTCTGCTGGTCCTGCTGAGCACCCAACTCCCGCCAGACCGGTCATATGGCTGGCTCCCTGCCATCATCAGTGTCTTCACCGTTCTTATCCCCATCTGGTGGTTCCTTGAACTTGGTCGTTTCCGTCTTCCCGCCGGATCTGTTCAGCGCCAGTGGGGGCTTTCCACCTTCAGTATCTTCATCACCCTGCCGGTCATCATCGTTGTTGAGATCATTGTTCTGGGACTTGGGCTGGTTTTTGCCGCGCTGTGGCTTGTTCAACAGCCCGAGTTCGCCCCGATCCTGTCTCAACTTGGCAGTCAATCCGGCTTCGACCTGGCATTATTGGATGAACTTGCCGCGAACCTTGCCCCCTTGTTATCCCGCCCCGGGGTGATCGCCGCCCTCCTGGCCGCTGTTGTGCTGGTCGTACCCATGCTCGAGGAATTATTAAAACCGCTTGCCCTCTGGCTCCTGCACAAGCGCGGACTGTCCCCGGCCGAGGGTTTTACCGCCGGCTTGATCTGCGGAGCGGCCTTCGCCCTGCTGGAAAGCCTGTTTTCGGTCAGCGCGGTCTTGCCGGGGGACTGGCTTTACACGGTCACCGGCCGCGTTGGAACCGGATTGCTGCATATTTTCACCGCCGGCTTGAACGGGTGGGCGCTTGCCTCCACCTGGCAGGATGGCAGCCAGTTTCGTGTGGGTCTCACCTACATTCTCACTGTGTTAATCCATGGTGCCTGGAATTTCTTCGCGGTTGTGATGGGGCTGCACACCATCACAGAATTACCCTTCTCCACTTTTTCAGCGCTTGGTGCATCGGCTTCCTGGGTGCTGCTGGCGATGGCGGTAATCATGTTGATCGCGCTGGTCATGGTCAACCTTCGCCTGCGCCGTACCTCCACCCCTCCTCCATTACCTGCGGTGGAGCAGATCGGTTTAGAGTAAAATTATCCTGCGGATGTTTATCCGTTAATACAGCCTAAAGCTGATTTAGCCGTAAGAGGGTTTCAACAGATGAATTCGCACAAGCTTCGCAGTATCATCAAGTGGCTGGTAAAACGCCTGACCCGCACATCTTACAAGGGTGTGGAAAACATCCCCCTTGGCGGCGGTGTATTGATCGCCTGCAATCACATGAGCCGCATGGATATCCCGGTGCTTTTCCTCACCCCAAACCGCCCGGAAATGACCGCGTTGGTCACCACGAAATACCTCAAATACCCGCTCCTGCGCTGGTTCATCGTTACCGCAGAAGGTATCTGGCTGGATCGCGATACTGCCGATTTTTCAGCCTTTCGCAAGGCGGTTGATGCCTTGAAGCAGGGCAAAGCCATCGGCATCGCTCCTGAAGGGACCCGCAGCGTGACTGCTCAACTCATTGAAGGCAAACCCGGCACAGCCCTCCTGGCACTGCGTACCGGCGTTCCCATCATCCCTGTTGCCATCACGGGCACCGAGGACTCGGTGGACCAAATGCGTCATCTCAGGCGCCCGTTCATCACCGTCGAATATGGCAAACCGATCCAACCGCCCATGCTGGACCGCAGCAACCGCGAAGGACAGCTCGACCACCTGACCACCGAGATCATGTGCCAGATCGCCGCCATGCTGCCGCAGAAATACCACGGTTTTTACGCGAATCATCCGCGCCTGCTGGAGATCCTCGCTGAAAATCGGTTATCCCAAGACGCCGGGACGATCGATCCGCCTGCCTGATGCAGGCTTATAACCCTGTCATCCGGTACCGCTCCGGGTGGCATGATGGAACCCCATGCCCGACGCCACCCCACCCAAACCCCGCCGTTCCCGCTCCCTGATCACCTCCCTAGTCATTGGCGTGTTCCTGTTCGCCGTCCTCTCGCTCCTGTTCGAGGGGCTTTACCGCTGGACGCGGCTGGATGGCATCTTTCCTATCCGTTCCGTTGGACTTTATCACAACCAGTTCGAGATCAAATGGTTTGAGCTGCAGGATTTCGTCCGCGAGAACGGCGGCGTGGATGTGATCCTGCTGGGCAGTTCAATGGTGAACACCGGCGTCGATCCGGATATCCTGTCTGAGCAGTACACCTCGCGCACCGGCCAGGAACTGCGCGTCTTCAACTTCGGCGTTGAGGGATTCACCATTTCCCCCAACGCGGAGATCGCCCGCCTGCTGGTGCAGGAGTACCACCCCGCCACACTCATTTTTTTCACCGAAATGCGCGATTACACCGCCGCCAATGGTCTTGAAGTGGAACAGCAGGTT
>CAYWVP010000124.1:0-2769 GCA_964461605.1 uncultured Anaerolinea sp. | reverse complement strand
CAGGAGGGGACGCGCGTCATCATCACCGAGCTTCCTCTTCATCCGTCGTATTTCACTTACTTCGGCGGGGAGGATATGCACCAGGCGTATCTGGAACAGCTCGTTCCCTTTATCATCTCCCATTCCGGTGTGTTTCTGCCGCCTCTCTCTCCCGACTTGATCCCCCCGGATCACCGCTCGGATCGTTTCCATCTCAACTACAAGGGCGCCGCGCTTTACTCGCGGCTCTTCGCTGACCAGCTTGTCGGGTTATGTGAGTCAGAGGGTGTCTGCCTGCTATTCGATTCCCCCGTTGAGGTTGCGCCGTGACCGTAACTGGATTGCTTTTCTTTGCTTGTGCTGCCGTCGCCGCGCTGGTTTTCCAATGGCTGCCCGCCCGTTTTCGTTTACCCTGGCTCCTGCTGGTTTCCGCCGCCTTTATCGCCACCTGGTCATGGCAGTTCGTTCTGGTGCTGGCTGTTTACAGCGCGGTAAATTACTTCCTGGGGCTCAGGTCCAGCCCGTCCGCGCCGCATTTCAAGCGCTGGGCGCGCGCCGGTATCGCGTTCAACATCCTGTTCCTGTTCATCTTCAAGTACAGTGATTTCTTCCTTCCGCAGTTCTCAACACTCCTGAACTCGCTCGGTCTTCTCGAGCCCGGCCACGTCCTGCTCATCCTCCTGCCGGTGGGGTTGTCCTTCCTCACCGTGCAGAACATCTCTTACCTGTTGGATGTGGCCAACAAGCGCCTGCCCGCTGAAACCGGCTTCGTCCGCTTCGCGCTTTACATCGCATGGTTCCCCAAGCTCCTTTCCGGTCCGGTGGAACGCGCCCGTCTCTTCCTGCCCCGCCTGGCTGCCCCGCTCACTGTCGATCGCCAACTGCTGGAGCGCTCAGCCGCGCTGATCCTCACCGGTCTCGTCCGCAAGATCGTCCTCGCCAACCCCCTGTTCAACATGATCCCCGGCGCCGCCTTTGCCACCCCGCTGGATTACCCCGGGCAGAATCTCTTCTTCTGGCTGCTCGCCTACGCTTTTGCCCTCTACAACGATTTCGCCGGCTACACCGCCATCGTGCGCGGTGTCAGCCTGTGGTTCGGCATCGAGCTCTCACCAAACTTCAACCTTCCCTACTACGCGCGCAACTTTACCGAGTTCTGGAACCGCTGGCATATCACCCTTTCCCAATGGCTGCGCGATTACATCTTCTACCCGCTCTCCTGGTCGCTGCGCCGCCGCGTGCCCGATCAGAACCATTGGGTCAACATCGTCCTCCCGCCCATGGTCACCCTGCTGGTCAGCGGCATGTGGCACGGGCTTTCATGGAACTTATTGCTGTGGGGCGCTCTGCATGGGCTCTACCTGGTGCTCGAGCGTCTGCCCGCGCTGGTCAAACCCTCTCCGCCTCTCAACAAACGCCCGCGCTGGCGCCAGCGCCTCGGCATCCTGGTCACGTTCATCTTCGCTGCCCTAGCCTGGGTGCCCTTCCGTATGGATCTGCCCATCGCCTTGCACTACTGGCAGGGGCTGCTGCGCTGGACCCTGCCGGACTTCCTTGGCGTCGCCCGCATGCTCGTCGGCTGGAGCCCCCTCAGCGGCTGGTCGCAGTTTGCCCTGCCTAACCCCCTCCTCGTCCTTGTGCTCGCGCTCGCCATCACCCTTGATGCCCTGCAGCACCGTGCCGGCAATGAGGAATTCCTGGCTGCCTGGCCGCGCTGGGCGCAGGTGCTGCTGGTGCTCACCCTGCTCACCGCCGCACTGCTGGCTTTCTTCGCCGATACCGCCGCGCCTTTCGTTTACCAGGGGTTTTAAGCCCGTTTGCATTTTCCCGAAATTTCAATATAAATAATTACATAAAAGGCAACCGGGTGGTGTCACGTGGATTTGCCCGGTTGAGATGACTAATCTGCCGGATGTTGTCGAGGTCCCATGCCTTTGCTCTGGCTCTCCGTCGCTCTTATTATTGGCATCTTCATTACCGGATCTTTTCATTTATCCCTCCCCGGTTTGTTGGCTGCTGCCGGAATTGGGATCATCAGCTTACTTGCCAGTAGACGTATTCAAAAACTGGAGCATTGGCGGGGTAAAGTCCGCGCACTCGTTCCTGTCAACCCTGCCCTCCTCCTCGTCCTGCTCGCGCTGGGTGGCTTTCGCTACCTTGCCGGACAGATCGTCCCCCAAAACGCACTTGCTCATTACAACGACCGGGGAACTTATACTCTCGTCGGCCGCGTTTCAGCCCCGCCAGATCAACGTGAAGACGCAGTCTACATCGATCTCAATGCCTTTGAACTCGAAGATCCGTTTGCCACGGACCCGTCTCTCGCCATCAAAGCGGTGAATGGGAATGTTCGCGTCCGCTTCGCCGCTGGCACCGATTACCACATCGGTGATGTACTGCGCCTTACCGGCAAACCGCTGAACCCGTCTGCAGATGAGCATTTCTCGTACAAGGATTATCTTGCCCGCCAGCACATCGCCACGGTGATGTATCACCCTTATCAGGTTCAATTGCTTGACCATGCTCCTGCCGGAGGTTTTCGCGGCTGGCTGGAAGGTTGCCGCCAGGCTGCCAGGCAGCTCATTTTCTCGTTGTACCCGCAGCCGGCATCCGGGTTGCTCTCTGGTATCCTCCTCGGGCTTGACCGGGACATCCCCCAAAGCCTGACTCGCGCTTATCAACAAACCGGGACAGCTCACATCATTGCGATCTCAGGTTTCAACATGGGTATTTTAGCGTTTGTGTTTTTACGCGTTTTTGGTCATTTCTTGAACCGCTACTGGGCAGCCT
>CAYWVP010000123.1:3085-5640 GCA_964461605.1 uncultured Anaerolinea sp. | reverse complement strand
GTGATCTTTATATGTAAAGGCGCCAGTCCGGAATCCGGTTCAGTAGGGTGTTCGATGATCACGGCGTTCACCGGGTGTCCGGCATCCAGGTGGCGGGCGATCTTTTCTCCGATACGGCCGGGTAAAAAGCCGACGCGGTGGGGTTTCCTGCCTTCGGACCCCGGCAGCAGCACCTCAATGGTACTCATGTCCCCTTCCTCGGATTTGACATGGTTTAAGATCACCTCACCGCCGGGGTGAGCTAATTTTTTAAGAATGTTCTGACGTGAGGAACCATCCGTATTGCGGTTGCCCACCCCCACTACGCGGGTAATCAATTGATGCATGTTCATCCTCGCTTCTAGCGCCTGAGACCGGATGCTTCCGGAATAACACCGCCGCGACAACAGAGCTGAGACAATCACCCGGTGCCGTGCAGTGATGATTACTTTGAATATGAATTAATTATATATCAAGGGTAAAAAAACACGCTACAAAAAAGCACCCGGTATTTTTTGGGCGCCGGTAGTGCAGGGTAGATTTTCAACCCGCCCCACAAGGCGGATTGCCACGCCCCGCAATTGCAGAAGGGCTCGCAATGACAGAAACATTAAATGTGGGGCGGAGTGTAAACCCGCCAAGGCGAAAAGAGGGGTAGCAAGTGAATTTGTGGGTTCAACCCCTTTCGCTTCGCTCCCCTGGAAAGGCGTCAGGGTGCATAACACGCGAGGGGGTGCAAACTTCGCAAAACGAACACACCCGACAAGATCACCAGGGCGCAGCACGCTGCGCCCCTACAAGAACGGGTTCTTTCCCACTTGAAATCAGGCTGCAAATTCACTACTATATATTACATACAGGGGAATTATTCAGCGGTCATAAGGTGCGTTCACGGGAGGGAATCATGCCGGATTATGATGTTGTGGTCATAGGCGCCGGGCTGGGTGGACTTTCAGCCGGGGCGCTGCTCGCCGCGCAGGGGCGGAGTGTGCTGGTGCTGGAGCAGAGCAAGTCGATCGGCGGCTGTTGCTCCACCTTTGAGCGGGAGGGCTACCGTTTCGACGTGGGTGCTTCGATCATCGAGATCATCGAGCCGATCGAGCGCGTGTTCGAGCAGCTGGGCACCACCCTGCAGAAGGAGGTGGACCTCATCGCCTGCGACCCGATCATGTCTTTCATTTACCCGGATGGCGAACGTATCACTGCTCCGCTTTCGGTGGAAGAGACCGGACGCATCATCTCCGCGATCTCGCCGGAGGACGGGGCTCGCTGGGGCGAGTTTTGCGTCTTCGCTGACGAGTTGATGAAGGTCACGCTGGACACATTCTTCCAGATGCCCGCCGCCACGCTGGCGGATATGGGCGCGATCATCAAAAAGAACCCGCGCTTCCTCAAGTACCTGCCGGTGTTCCTCTCCTCCTACCAGGATATTCTTGAACGCTACTTCAAGGACGAAAAAGTGCTGAAGATGATGGCGTACCAGGCGCTGTACTTCGGGCTGCCGCCCAGCCTGGTGCCCGGACCTTACGCCATGGTGCCGTACAGCGAGCACGTGGGGATCTATTACGCGCGCGGTGGGATGATCCGCATCCCCGAAGCGCTGCGGCGCGTGGGAGAGCTGCACGGCATGCAGGTGCGCACCGGAACGCGCGTGAGCAAGGTGTTAATGGAAGGACGGCGCGCCATTGGGGTGCAGCTGGCGGATGGCAGCGAGATCAGCGCGAAGATCGTGGTTTCCGATATCAACGCCAAAACACTCTATCTCGATATGATCGGCGCGGAATACCTGCCGTCAGCGGTGGCACGCGGCATCAGGAGCTATAAATTGTCACTCTCCGTGCCGATGATCTACCTTGCGCTGGACGCATCTCCTGAGTTGGAAGCGCATCACAGTGTGATTGCCATTTCACCGGAAGAGTTGAACCGCTACTATTACGACAACCTGCTGACCGGCCGGCTGAACGATGGACCCTTCGGTCTGATGTGCTGGCCGACTCACACCGACAAGTCACTCGCCCCGCTCGGCAAGCACGTGCTCAACCTCATCCCGCAGGGCTTTTACCACCTGGCGGACACGGATTGGGACAGTGAGAAACCGCGTTATATCGAGCGCACCATTGAGAGCCTGTCGCGCAGCGCCATCCCGGGGTTGAAGGACAAGGTGGTCTTCGCCGAGTGCGCCACCCCGCTGGATTTTGAGCGCGACCTGCTCCTGCCGGAAGGCGCCATCTACTGCCTGCAGCAGGACCTGGCGGCACAAGCCGTCTTCCGCCCGGCGACGAAATCAAAGAGCGTCAACGGGCTCTACCTGGTCGGCTCCTCCACCCACCCGGGCGGAGGCGTGCCGAGCACCATCGCCTCGGGCTACATCGCCGCGGGTCTCATCGAAGCACACGAAGGATAACAGGAGGTCAGTATGTGTTGTTCAGCAAAAAAATCGATCATAAACGCGCTTATTCTCATCCTGATCATTTTCGGGCTGACCTGGTGGTACCGTCACCTGCCCCCGCGTAAACAGCAGTTCATTCAAAATTTGATCAAACAGGTGCCTGACCTGCCGCTGCGCTACATGGTGT
>CAYWVP010000123.1:0-2985 GCA_964461605.1 uncultured Anaerolinea sp. | reverse complement strand
TGGTGGGTTGCCCCTGACCTTTACAAGTTAATGCACCAGGCTGCCATGGGCAGCGGTCACGCGGTGACTGACGGGGAAGATGCCCGCGCCCGGCTTGAGCAGGAACTGGCCAGCCTGGGCGAAGGACCGGTCGAACCTCTGCTGGACCCGATCGCACCGCACGGGGAGATGCTGCGCGTGCATCTGCGCCCTCTGGTGCAAAAAGGGTTGTCGGCGGATTTGCTGCTGGAAGCTTTCGTGAAAACTGCCAACCAGTTCTGGGGGGATGAGCGGGTGCTCAAAGGTTACCTAATACAAGCAGTCGAGCTGGCGGATCGTTCCCTCATCCACATGCGCCTGCATGACCTCACCCGTTACCTCAGCCTGGTATCCTCCGCGGGTTACCCGGCCGTGCACCACTCCGAGGAATTCAACCGGGTGTACCACCCGGCCTACCGCGTGGTGGCGCGGGAGTACCTGCCGGAGGAGTGGATGGAGTATATGAGGTAGCCCCTCCCTCGTCCAGGCGGCTCAGCGGTGATACAATCACCCCGGCGCCCCAGTTCACTACACGCCCAACAGGAAAACAATCCATGAAAAAAACTATCGGTATTTCGATCATCATCTTGATCATGACCCTGTTCCTCACTGCCTGCGGAGCACGCTTCACCGGCGAGGAAAGCGCGGATGAGACTCACTTCGCGCTGACCTTCAGCGAGCTGGACGGTACAAAAGCCCACGAAATGGAGCTGAGCGAGGGAACGATCGTCGACGTGGTCATCGAAGCGGAGTCCGGCCGGCTGGACATTCTGGTGAGCGGTGAAAAGGGCGAGGTGATCTACCAGGCCAACGAGGCTGAGTCGATGGTCTTCTCGCTGATCATCCGTAAAGCCTATACGTATAAGTTCATCGTCATGGGAGAGAACGCCGCGGGGGCGGTGAGCTTCACAGCCTATCCATAAACGAAAAAAAAGATTTGTCCTGACTATCAGGAGGACAAATGAAAAAGCTGCGCTCCTTCGCTACGAATCACCCGGTCCTGTTCGTGTTGATCGCGTTGATCGCCTGGCTGGCGGTGTGGATCGTTTTCCTTGTCATTGCTTCTGCCCTGCTTGGCATGCCGTTCTTTGAGGTCCTGCCCATGACAGTCAGCCGCCTGGCCACCATCCTTTGCATGCTTTTGTTTATATGGCGGATGGGCTGGCTGAAGGACGCGGGAGTGACCCGGTTGGGAACGGGGATGATATGGCTGATCGCCCTGGGGGGAATTGGCTACATGATTCCCGCCAGCCTGTATTCTTTTTTCGGGAAAGTAACTTTTGACCCGGTGTATTTGTTCCAGCAACCCGGCGCGCATTCCATTATGCTGTCCAATTTTGTTGTCGCGATCAACGAGGAGGTGTTTTTCCGCGGTCTGGTACTGCTGGTACTGATGCGCGCCTGGGGAGCGGGAAAATGGGGGCGGATCGGAAGTGTTCTCCTCACCTCGTTGATCTTCGCGCTCCCGCACCTCATGCAGGTGTTCTCCGGCGCGCTTCCTTCCCGGGTGGTGCCCCTGTTGCTCCTGCAATCCCTGGTCATTTCTTTCTGGTGGGGAGCGCTGGTCGCGGCAGGGGGGAGCATTTGGCCGGCGGTGCTGGCGCATTTCATCGGCAACTCAGTTGTTGCCCTGCAGGGACTCACAGCCGCGGTGATAGAGCCGGTCAGCCAGGGTTACCAGCGCCTGCTGCTGTTCAGTTTACCCCTGGGTGTGCTGGGAATCCTGTTGTTGGCAAGAGGAAGCATTCGCCGAAAATAAATAAACACTCCCGGTCAATACCGTAGTATTGGCAGGGAGCGGCTACTGGAGAAGATTTTCAACGCAGGTGAAACCCTGCGTTTTGCTGCCTTATGGGCGCACCCACTTCCACACACCGAAGTTGTTCACTGTCCAGTAGGCTTCAACGAGAATTTTGTAATGGCCGTACTCTTCGGCCGATAGTTTCTTGAACATGGCTTTCCCCAACGGATCGGTAATTTCATCGGCCAGATCAGCGTAGGATTTTTTTGCTTCTTCTTCGAGCCCGATCGCCTGGGCGATGATCGTCATCAGACTCTTCTTTCCCGGTTCCACCGCGGCCTTGACCTCGAATATGGGCGGGAGTGGAAATTCCTTGCCCTCGTAGTCGATGAACTTTCCGTCCTCCATTAATGACTTTTCCAGTGCGGTCAATTTTTCGTAATGGAATTGCTCAAACGCGCTCAACTCCTGGAACAAGCGTTTGCCAACAGAATGTTGTATCTCGTCAATCGCGCTGCGGT
Organism: uncultured Anaerolinea sp.; assembly: GCA_964461605.1. GTDB lineage: Bacteria > Chloroflexota > Anaerolineae > Anaerolineales > Anaerolineaceae > UBA6107. The sequence continues at coordinate 705 of CAYWVP010000123.1, read as the reverse complement.
AACTATCCGAGGCGATCCTTTCATTATCCTTCGCTATTCTGATTGCATCCAATAAACCGGGGGTTACCATTTTCTCTCCTTTTGGTATTGCTGATGTGACTTCAAATATTTGGGCACCAATAACAATTATCGTCAGACTTGACCGATTATTGACAATTAAGTCAGCAGGAAAGGCTGCATCGCCTCCCATTGCGGCTTCCAAACCACCGGAACAAGGTGCTGTACAATTTCCGCTGGCATCCCTTGTGAAAAGGCCGCCCTTTCAGGAGGGAGTAAATTAAAGAGCAGGAACGGTACGGTGATGGGATGCGGGATGGCATGTTTTACGCCATGCTCCGCAAACGCAGCCACCAATCTAACGCACTCCTCCATCGGGAGTAAAGCATCCGCCTTGACAATGAAATCATCCATTTCAACCCGGATGTGCGGTATCCAGATATCATTCAGCGTGATCAACGCGCTTTCGAGGTGTCTCAGGTTGACTTCAGGTTGATCATTCATCTCCCAATTCGCCAGGGCATTATTCATAACTTCCAACAACCTGACCATTCCCCGGTGCTCCAGGCTCAAGACGTCAAAGGGCGCACCTGGTAATTTATCGCGAAAGTATGGGAAGGCGATCTCATCCTCGGTCAGGTGATGGGAATGCAATACTGAAGCCAATGCCTGGATGTAGAGCAGCAGTCCTTTGTGATCGACGGCATT
>CAYWVP010000122.1:0-5656 GCA_964461605.1 uncultured Anaerolinea sp. | reverse complement strand
TGGGCAGCGCCGGTGCGACGGTGATCGGTGCACGTGCACCATTGATCGCGTTTAATGTGTACCTGACTACCGGGGATGTTGAAATTGCCCAAAAAATTGCCAAAGCAGTGCGGAATTCCTCCGGCGGTCTGCGTTATGTAAAAGGGATGGGTGTGCTCGTGGATGGCATGGCACAGGTCTCAATGAACCTGACCAACTTCAAGAAGACCCCCATTTTCCGGGTTGTGGAGTTGGTACGGCGGGAAGCCCAGCGTTTTGGTGTGGGTATACATCACAGCGAGTTGGTGGGATTGATCCCGCAGGAAGCACTGGTCGACACCGCTGTTTGGTATACGCAAATGGACCAGTTCGAACCGGCGCAGATCCTTGAGACCCGCTTGTACTCTGCACAGCAGACTGCAGCATCTACACAGGTGGATCCTTACACATTTATCAATGATCTGGCCAGTGCCAATCCTACGCCTGGTGGTGGATCAGCCGCCGCGTTTACCGCGGCTGAAGCCGCCGGATTGGTGGCGATGGTGGGTCGGGTGACCGTTGGAAAGAAGAATTACGCTGCGGTTGAATCGCGCATGTGGCAAATGATCGAAGAAGCGGATCGTTTACGGGCAGAGTTGACCGGAGCGGTGCAGGAGGATGCGGACGCGTTCAATGCCATTATGCAGGCCTTCAAACTGCCCAAGACCAGCCCGGAGGAGATCACGGTGCGAGGGGCGGCGGTTGAAGAAGCTACCCTCGGCGCGGCGATCGTACCGCACCGTGTGGCCGGGCTGGCGATGCGGGTGTTGCGGTTGGCGCTCTCTGCAGTGGAGCATGGCAACTTGAATGCCATTTCAGACGGGGCATCGGCTGCCAATCTGGCGGTTGCTGCAGTCCGCAGCGCTATTTTGAATGTAAGAATCAACCGAAAATCATTGAAGGATCCTTCCGCCGCTGATAAGCTCTTATTGGATGTACAGGGTTACGAAGCGGAGATTGTTGGGATCGAGCAGAAGATCGCTCAATTCCTGGCGGATCGGGCACAATTTTAAACGTTCGTCCAAGGAGCGTCGCAATGGGTATCAAGGCAGACAATTGGATCAAGAAAATGGCGCTGGAACACCACATGATCGAACCTTTCGTTGAGAACCAGGTGCGTGACGGGGTGATCTCATATGGCCTTTCCTCCTACGGGTATGATATACGGGTAGCGGATGAGTTCAAGATCTTCACCAACGTGTACAGCGCGATCGTCGATCCGAAGAAATTCGATCCGCGCTCGATGATTGATTTCAACGGTGATGTTTGTGTGATCCCGCCAAATTCATTCGCTTTGGCACGCACGGTAGAGTATTTCCGCATCCCGCGCTCGATCCTCACCATTTGCGTTGGCAAGAGCACTTATGCGCGTTGCGGCATCATAGTGAATGTGACCCCGTTTGAGCCGGAGTGGGAAGGGTATGTAACACTGGAAATTTCAAATACCACTCCTTTGCCGGCGAAGATCTATGCCAATGAAGGGATCGCCCAGGTATTGTTCTTTGATGGGGATGAGGTTTGCGACGTCTCTTACGCGGATCGTAAGGGCAAATATCAGAACCAACAGTCGATCCTCCTACCGCGTTTATAAAACAGGAAATAACCACTCCAAAATGAAAAAACTACACCCCTCATTGCTGCAAAAAACAATTCCTTTGATCGTTGCCACATTGCTGTCCGTCCAGCTGCTCAGTGGCTGTACAGTTGTGCAATCGTTCATGCCGACTGAAACGCCAACGCTTACGCCCACACCGTTACCTACAGCAACCCCGTTGCCGCCATCACCTACACCCACACCCACCGAAGAACCATTTTTTGTGGATGCCACGGTGATGCCGTTGGACCAGCAGGTACCGATCCTGATCTATCACCGCTTCATCCCTGATTACATCGGACCGACCACGCCAATGAAAATGCAGTTGTCGGAATTTAGATACGAACTGCAAACCTTGTATGACAATGGATTTACGCTGGTCTCGCTTTATGATTGGATCCATGGCACCAGCTTGGTTCCACCAGGCAAACGACCTTTAATTCTGACCATTGATGATGTCTGGTATGCAGACACGCTATTTATCAATGAGGATGGTTCTTTATCCAATCTTTCCGCACTGGGGATCCTGCACGATTTTTACGAGGAACACCCCGATTTTGGTTATCATGCGGCTGTATTTGCCATCTATGGAGATAAGTATTACGCGGAAAAACAGATCGGGGATGCGTTTGTGGTATCAGACAACGCGACCTGGACAACACCATCGTGGCGGATCAAGCTGGGCAACACCATCGCCTGGGCGGTTGAAAATGGCATCGAAGTATACAATCACACCCTGGAGCATCCGACGCTCACGAATCTGCCCGATGATAAGATCCAGGTGCAGTTGGCGAAGAATGATGAAGTCCTGCGTGAATTTCTCAGCCAGGCCGGGCGCGAGGACATCATCCCGTTGCTCAAAAACATCATTGCTTTACCGGAAGGTAAGTGGCCGGAAAAACAGAGCGGCAAGGATGTGATTCTGAACTACACGGATCCCGAGGGGAAACCCGTGCTGGCGGTGATGGAAGCTTACAATATGGACGCGGCGAAATACACGCCATCTTATTTCAGCGCAGACTTCAACCCATATGCCATTCCCCGCATCACCGCTTCACCATATTTTGTGAATTACATTGTACAAAGCAAAGAAACCATCCCGACGGCTCAAACCTGTCAGCTGGGACCGTTCAAGCAGGAACAGATCGGAGACACAGCGGTGCTGCAGGAACTGATCCTTAATGCTGTTACAGCGGGTCAATGTTCTGAGGGCGCTTATCACGTAAGCGGCCACATCTTCCTGGCAAAAGACGGGGCGGTCACCCTCCACAAACAGGCAGCTGACTAAAAGAGTAGGTTGTTCGAGTTCAAAACCGCTGAATTCTCAGCGGTTTTTCTTTGTATAATTTAGGTTAGCAAGTTGGAGGAAGCCAATGACCCGCATCAAATATGTGATCAAGCGTTCAGGGGTAACGGTCCCTTTCACCCCGGAAAGGATCAGCAATGCCATCTACCGCGCGGCTGTCGCCGTAGGCGGACGCAACCGGCACATCGCCGATGACCTGGCGCAGAAGGTGATCACCCTGCTGGAACATCACCCAGACCCTGAATACACACCGCACATTGAAGAGATACAGGATGCGGTTGAAAAGGTGTTGATCGAGAACGGCCACGCCAGGGTTGCCAAGGCTTACATCCTCTACCGCGATGAACGCGCCAGGCACCGGAATCAACAGGATGCGCAGGTGGCACAGCCATCGGCGAATATTCCCTGGGCGAAGATCTGGCATGTGCTGGATTGGGCAGTGGATCGTGGACTGCACACCGTTTCGGGTTTAAATTCCCGCATCCATTCTGGCGAATTTTCCCAGGTGGTCACGGAATCCGAGGCTGCCTACAGCGTGGAAGTGGAAAATGCTGCCAGTGCCATCCTGGCACGCCGCGATGAACTAAAGATGATTATCATCACCGGACCTTCCTCTTCCGGTAAAACCACAACAATGATCAAGGTGGCGGAGCGGTTGAAAAACGCCGGGGTCAGGCTGGTCACACTGAACGTAGACAATTATTTCTTTGACCTTGAAATGCACCCGAAGGACGAATTTGGCGATTATGATTTTGAGACACCACATGCCTTGGACCTTGAATTGATCAATAAGCACCTGACCCGGCTGTTCTCGGGTGAAGAAGTGATGATCCCTTATTATGATTTCAAAACAGGTAAGCGTGTACCAGATCAGACACCGATGAAGCTGGCAGCAGATGAACTGATCCTGATCGATTCGCTGCATGGATTATTTCCTGAGATGACGCGTGACATCGCTGATCCATTGAAATTCAAGCTTTACCTTGAACCTCTGATGCAAATGAAAGGCGAAGATGGCGAATATGTGCGTTGGACGGATATCCGGCTGATCCGGCGCATGCTGCGTGATGCTTCACACCGGGCTTATGATCCGCGTCAGACCCTGGAGCACTGGCACTACGTCCGCTCCAGCGAGATGCGGCACATCATTCCCAATATCACCACGGCAGATGTGATCATCAATTCAGCCATGCCGTATGAACTCTCTCTATACGCCGCCCGTTTGGGTCAGGATTTTAAAAAATGGACTGCCGAGTACCAGGTAAAACCGCTCAAGGAAGATGCTTTCAACCGCGCAGAAAGGGTATGGCGCATGCTTGATTCAGTCACTCCGGTTCCCGATGATAACCAGGTACCGACAGATTCGGTCATCAGGGAATTCATTGGCGGGTCCAGTCTGAACTATTGATCGGAAGTATTATGGCGAGAAAAATTCCACTTCGTGAATTGAATCCATTTAAAGACCGCACCCCTGTGCAGCGGCGGCACGCAGCACAATACCTGTTGATCACACTGATCAGTTTCGCGTTCTCAGTAGGTGGTACGCGCCTATTCCTGGAGGTATTGGGATATCCCCAGTTAGGCGGGGGTCAACTGCACATTGCCCACGTTTTATGGGGGGGATTGTTCCTGTTCGTCGCCTCACTCCTGCCATTGATCCTGATCAACCGCTGGGGACTGCGTCTCTCCGCACTCCTCGCAGGTTTTGGCATCGGTCTGTTTATTGATGAGGTTGGAAAATTCATCACGCAGACCAACGATTACTTTTATCCAGCAGCAGCGCCGATCGTTTACGTGATATTCCTATTAACTGTTCTGGTATTTGCCCAGATCCGTAATAATCGCAAGAGTTCCGTCAGGACCGAGATGTACGGTGTACTGGAGGATTTTGAAGAGGTATTGGATCAGGATCTCTCAGCGGATGAATTTCGCGATCTGCTCAGCAAGTTGGAGCAGGTCATATTAAGCGAAAAACCACCCGAATTGGTGGATCTGGCGAAGCACCTGAAGACCTACCTTGAGATGAACCGCACCAGGGTGGTTCCGGAGGATCCCAGCCTGTATGATCGTGTGCTTGGTTGGTTCAGGCGATTTGAAAAAAACCACCTGAACCGCAAGCGCTTACGTAAGATCCTTATTGTCGGTATGCTGGCGTGGGCGATCTGGGCATTGGTGTCACCGATAGGCTTTCTGCTGCTCTCCAGGGATGCATCACAACTGCAGGTATTCCTCGATCAATTGATCTCCAATCGCCTGGTGCGCAATGAAAGCGGTTTGAACTGGTTCGAAGCGCGGGTTCTTCTTGAAGGAGGAGTGGGAATCTTGGCGCTGATATCAGCTGCATTGATAACCACCAAAGCGGAGGTCCAGGGCGTCTGGGTAGGGATTGCTGACCTGTTGGTTACCCTCACCATCGTAAATCCGCTTATTTTCTATTTTGACCAATTTTCCTCCATGATCGGGGCCTTTTTTCATTTTGTTCTTTTTATCCTACTCATCCGTTACAAGCAGCGATTTCTTAACGACAAAGAGCTAATACCGGCTGGTGCTGTGTCTGGCAATTCCTGAGGAACGCTTAATCAGGCGGATTAATTCTACGACTTGCCAAAATGGGCATTAAGCAGGTTACAAACTTACTCTGGAGTGAATAGCGATGACCGGTCAACTTCCACTTCCTTTTGCAGACGCCTACTGGGTCGTACCCGGAAAGTTGATGGCCGGAGAATATCCGGGTTCTT
>CAYWVP010000121.1:2436-5670 GCA_964461605.1 uncultured Anaerolinea sp. | reverse complement strand
GCCCGTCCCTCCGGCGCAAATCAACAACCGCATGTGTGAGGCTCCTTTCTGCGCTTAGTTGCGCGATCTTAGACCGGCGTGAAATGCTCATTAGAATTCCGATCCCGGCCATGGTGGTGATCAGACTGGAACCGCCAGAGCTGATCAGTGGCAGGGCGTTGCCCGCGAAAGGCAGGAGGTTGACCAGAACGCCCATGTTGATGACTGCTTCGATAAATATCCACAACGAAATACCGGCACCGAGCCACTTCCCCAATTCGTCAGGCGCGTGGTTGGCAATGTAGAGACCCCGCCAGAGCAGCGCAATGAACAGGGCGATGACGATCAATGCTCCCAACAGACCGGTTTCTTCGGTGATCACCGCGAAGATCGAATCGGTGGTGGCGACCGGAAGGCCGATGAATTTGGTTGTGGAGCGTCCAATGCCCACACCCAGAATGCCGCCGTTAATGATGGCTTCAAGCGACCACTTGACGTGGTCTGAAGCGCTTTGCGGATTCTGCAGACCGTTCCAGTAATCAGCGAGACGAGTGGTAGCTGTTGAACTGAAGTTCAAGAAGGCGAATGCCAACGCGGCGACTCCGATAACAACCAGCAGGATCTGACTGATCTTTCCGCCGGCGATGAAGAACATCACACCACCCAAAACCACGATGGTAGCTGCGGCTGAGATGTCAGGTTGACCAAGGATCAAACCTGCAATGACAGCAATGATCCCAACCAGGGGGATGAAGCCGTAAGTCCACTTGTGCAGTGAATCCTTTTTGCTGTACAACCAGAAACTCAAATAAATGATCACCGCGAGTTTCGCGAATTCGGAAGGCTGAACAGACCCGGAGAGAAGACCGCGGCGCGCGCCAAATTGGGTCTCGGTACCGAAGGCCAGCACGGCGAGGCATAACAGAATGACTGCGCCCATACCTGGCACGACCCATTTCTGGTAGCTGTGATAATCAATGTAAGTAAGGATGATGACACCAACGATTCCAGCAATGCCGATGACAGCCTGACGCAACACGGTTGCATATTCCGAGTTTCCCTGGGTGGCGGCAAATTGCCAACTGGCCGAGTAGATCATCAGCAGCCCGACTGCGAAAAGGGTTAGCACAATGACTGCCAGCGGCAAATCGAGGCTCTCGCGGATGCTGAATCTTCTTACCACAGCCGGCCTGGCTGGAGTGGATTTGCTTGCTGTTGTCATAAGGCATTCACCCATTCACTAAATGTATTTCCACGTTCTTCAAAATCCTTGAAGGCATCGTAGCTGGTGCAGCCGGGAGAGAGCAGAACCACATCCCCGGGTACTGCCACTCGTCGGGCTTCTTCAAGGGCTTCCACCAGTGTTGTTTTGCGTGTGATCGCGTGCAGGCTGCTACCAGGAAATGGCTCACCGACTGCCTGATGAATCTTTTCAGCGGCTTCACCGAATAAGATGACGTGTTTGACGCGCTGGTGAATGGCCGCTGCAAGATCATCCCAGGGAAGATTCTTATCCCGTCCACCAAGCAGGAGCACAAGCGGCTCACTGAAGGAGTGGATGGCAGCCAGGGTCCGTTCCGGCGCGGTAGCGATCGAATCATTGATCCAACTGACGCCCTTCAGTTCGCGCACCAATTGAAGGCGGTGATTGACCCCGCTCAAGCCTGTCACACCGGCTGCAATTGATTCAGGTCTGAACCCGAGGGCGAAAGCCAGGGTACAGGCAGCCATTACATTCATCAGGTTGTGCGACCCGCGCAGGCTGATCAACGCTGTGTCCAATAACGCGGTCTCGACGTTGCCATGGCGGGCGATGATCCAGTTGTCCCTGAGGAAGACCTGAGGATCAGTTGTTGCGGATTCCTCGCGACCAAAGCTGATCAATGTTCCACGAACTGCACCACGCAGATTCCAGGATTCACGATCTTCGCGGTTGAGCACAGCGATATCATCCGACTGCTGAAAACCGATGATCCTGGCCTTGGCTTGGATGTATTCAGCCATACCGGCATGACGGTCCAGGTGGTTGGGTGTGATATTGAGCACGGCAGCCACTTGCGGACTGGTGGTCATCAGTTCCAATTGAAAACTGGAGAGTTCCTGGATCACCAGGTCGTTTTCATCGATGTCGTTAACAGTTTCGATCAACGGATTGCCAATATTGCCGCCGATCCAGGCCTTGCGCGGAGCCAGTATTTCTGCTTGAGCCATGCGGCCGAATAATGTTGTAGTGGTTGTCTTACCAGCCGAACCGGTGATGCCGACCACGGGAGCCTTCACATTTTCCATGAAGACCTGGGAATCATTGGTGAGGGGGATACCGCGCTGGAGGGCTGTGTTCACCAGGGGGAGGGTGAGGGGAACGCCACCGGAAATGCACACCAGGTCAGCGTCATCGAGCAGGGACAAGGGGTGGTCTCCAAGTACCCAGTTGATCCCGTAACCTGTCAACCGGTCGATGGCGGCACCGAGCTGATCAGCGCTCTGCCTGTCATTGAGCGTAACCGCTGCGCCTTGTTTCGCCATGTAACGGGCTAGCGCCAGACCCTGCCGGGCGGCACCGATGATCAAAACCCGTTTTCCCTGGTAATTATTCATTCCCAATTATCCTAATGCGATCGCAATTCCCAATATGCCACCCAACAAACCGATGAGCCAGAAGCGTTGAACGATCTGGGTTTCGCTCCAACCGAGCAATTCAAAATGGTGATGCAGCGGAGCCATTTTGAACAGACGCTTACCTTTGGTGATCCTGAAGTACACGATCTGCAGCACATCACTGACCGCTTCGCTGACGGGGATAATGGCAACGATCGGAAGAAGGATCCAATGCCCCGTCATCAAGGCGACCACACCCAGCACGGCACCTAACGCGAGGGAACCGGTGTCGCCCATGATCATCATGGCAGGGTGAACATTGAACCAGAGAAAACCGAATAAGGCCCCCACCACGGTGAAGCAGAAGCGGGCGACGAAGGTGTTGCCATTCATCAGCGCAATGCTGCCGTAAGCCGCGAAAGCTGTTGCGCAGATCAAGCCGGCGAGCCCGTCCAACCCGTCGGTGAAGTTCACCGCGTTGGACATGGCGACGATGATGAAGGTGGCGATGGGGATGTACCAGATGCCGAGTTCAATTTCTATGTTGAGTCCAGGCCAGATGAGGTCTGGAACCTCAAGTGTGTTTTTTAGAAGAAATGCGGTCACTACCGCCAGGATAACCTGGAGGATGAATTTTGTGCGGGCGCGCATGCCCAA
>CAYWVP010000121.1:0-2336 GCA_964461605.1 uncultured Anaerolinea sp. | reverse complement strand
CCCAACACGGCGATCTTTCTGCCGGGAAGCTCCTGCAACAGATTCAACGCAGCGAGCATGGATTCGGGGGAGGCGTTGTAGGTATCATCCAATAAAAGCGCACCATGGCGGGTTTGGACGACGACGAGCCGCAACTGGCTGGAGGCGTGGTGCAATCCCGTGATGATCTCACCCCAGGGCAGTCCTTCAACGAGGGCGACTGAGATGGCGCGCAGGATGGTGTGGATGGAGTGCCGGCCGATCATGGGGGCTTGCAGGTTGAAGGATTCATCCCCGTAATGCACCCTGAAGCGAATACCGTTCAATCCCTGGGATTCAATTTCGTCTGCCCAAAGGTCAGCAGTGGGATCAAGACCATAGAAGAAAACCCTGGCAGAGGTGAGTTGCGCCATGGGGACGACCAACGGATCGTCTTTATTGAGGATGGCAATTCCAGCAGGGGCTGCGGGTAATGCTTTTACCAGTTCACTTTTACCCCTCGCGATCGCTTCCTGTGATTTTGCTCTTGAAGCGTGAACCGTACCAATGTTGGTGATGACGCCAACCTGCGGTTGCGCGATGCGGCATAATAGATCGATATCACCGGGCTCATAAAAACCCATTTCAAGAACGACGCATTGATAGCCTGGTCCAAGGCGCAGCAGGGTGAGGGGAAGACCGATCTCGTTGTTGAGGTTGCCCTGGTTTTTAAGGGTGCGGAAGCGTTGACTGAGGATTTCAGCGACGAGTTCCTTGGTGGTGGACTTACCCACGCTGCCGGTGATGCCGATGACACGAACGTTGAAACGTCCGCGCCAGAAGGAAGCGATGGTTTGCAACGCTTGCACCGTGTTTTCAACGCGCAATGCAAAGGGCAGCTGCGGGAAAGTAAATTGCAGGTCCAGCGGTTTCGTCAGATCCACAACCGGTATGGTTGGATCAATTTCATTTTCAACCAAAGCCAGGTGGGCGCCGTTCTTGAAGGCATCTGCTACATACAGGTGACCGTCAGTTCGCTCACCGACGGTGGCGACGAATAATGAGCCGGGAATCGCGTGGCGGGAATCCACAACCGCTTCCGTGATGCCGGGTGTGATTCCCTGGGGTCGATTCCCCTGGAGTGCTTCGATTACGTCAGCCAGCGTTAGCATTTTTCCTCGCTACTCCGATGTCCTGCTCATCCGAACAGTGTCGGGGGGAATGTCCATCAAAACGACGATCTCTTTGACCACGTCCCTGAAGACAGGGGCAGCCACAATGGATCCCCAGATGGAACTTCGGGGTTTCTCCAGCCAGACAAACACAATAAATTTCGGATCTTCAATCGGACCCCAGCCAATGAACGATGCGTTGGTCTGATTGCTGGAATATTGTCCATTTACTGCAATTTCGGCGGTGCCCGTTTTGCCGGCAACCCTGTACCCTTCAATCAACGCATCGGATGCTTCCTGTTCAAGCGAGGTGGCCAGCATTTCGGTCAGCGAATGGGCAGTCTCCGCTGATATCGGTTGTCCCATCACTTGAGGCGCTGTATCATACTGTTTGCCATCCTGAATGTAGGATTTCAACACGTGGGGAGCCATCATCTTGCCATCATTTGCTATGGAAGATGCCGCCATGAGGAATTGAATGGGTGTAACGGCTACGCCCTGTCCGAACGAATTGGTGGCGAGGTTTACGGTGTACCACGTCGGATCCCCGGGAACGCTCAGCGGGTAAACCTCTTCTCCAGCCAGGTCGATATTTGTGCGGTGCCCGATGCCGAAGCGTTCAAGGTAATCGTAGAAGCGATCCGGCCCGAGCTGTGTGGCAACCCATGAAAGACAAACGTTTAACGAGTGCTGCATACAACCGATCATGTTCTGATCACCCCAGGCGCCGCGGTCCCAGTTGTAAATATCCCAGCCACCCACGGTGATGACGCCGAAATCGGTAAAGGGGGTGAGGGGTGTCACCACATTGGCATCCAGTGCAGCCGCCATGGTGAGAATCTTGAAAATGGAACCCGGTTCGTAAACCTGGTTGACCGATTTATTGTAGGAAGAACCCGCGGGGAAGATGTCCTCATACTCCCAATAAGCGTTGGGGTCAATGCGCGGTGTGTTCGCCATGGCAAGGATTTCGCCATTTTCCGGGTTCATCACGATGATCGATCCGGAATCTGATTTGTTGGCTGCCACAGCCTGGTCCAATATCTTTTCCACCGTGCGTTGGATCTCGCGATCAAGCGTGAGGATCAGGCTGGCACCAGGAGGGGCTGTGGGGATTTCCTGCATTTCGTATGGATCAAGCGAGATCATGATGTTCTTCTTGATTCCGGCGAGCAGGGAGTCGTATTTTTCTTCCACTCCGTAATA
>CAYWVP010000120.1:4406-5674 GCA_964461605.1 uncultured Anaerolinea sp. | reverse complement strand
GCCGAGGCCGAAAAAGCCTACGATGCCAGTCTCAAGATCAGCCCGGATTTCGCTCCGGCTTACCTTGGAAAAGGCAGGGCTTTGTTGCTGCGCACACCGCCCCAAACCAGCAAAGCGCGGGAGCAATTTGAAAAAGCGCTGACGCTGGATCCCTTACAATCCGAAGCCAATGTTGAGTTGGCGCAACTTGAATTGGCGGCTGGTGATGCTGCTGCCGCGTTGGATTTCCTTGGTCAAATTCCGCCATCCGCCCCGCCCTCGGTGCAGGTGGAAATCCTGCGGGCTAAAGCATACCTGGAACAAAACCAACCAGCCCTCGCGCTCGATGCTGCCCGGGCGGCCAACAAATTCGATCTGACCAGCCTCCCGGTTTACAAGTTACTGGCGCAAGCCAGCCAGATGCAGGGGCTGATGGAGGAATCCATTCCTCCGCTGGAAACATACCTGGCATACGAACCGGAAGATGCAGAAGCACTGGCATGGATGGCACAAGCCCTCCTGACCCGGGAGGATTATGAGGGCGCATTGGAATTTGCCGCTAAAGCACTTGAGCTGGATGAGAACTCGCTGGCAGCGTTGCTCGTCCGCGGCGAATGTTACCTCCAAACCGCCAAAATAGATGAAGCCGCTGCAGACTTCAACGCCGTTTTACGAGCGGACAAGAATTCCTTTGCTGCCAACCTAGGCATTGCGCAAATTCAAATCTCCAGAACACTTTATGGCAGTGCCTATGAATACGCCCGCGCGGCAAACGAACTCGCCGAGGGAGACCGGCAAAAAGCCATTGCGCAGTACTGGCGGGCAAAGGCTCTTATCGGGCTTGAAGAATACAAAGCAGCCGCAGCCAGCCTGGAGGAAGTCCTGCAATATCCTGAGGATCTCCTTCCGGCTTTGTTGCGTACTGACGCTCTAACCGTATACAAACAGGTGATCACGCCTACCCCCACACGAACCCCTGTCAGCCGGGGCACCAAACCTGCCCTAACCGGAAAAACTGCAACAAGCATTCCAACCAGAACCGCAACCCCCCGAAAGTGATGTGAAGTGCGCCAGCTCGACCTTTACCTGTTGTTGAAGAACCGCAAACGTGCACGGCAAAGCCGCCAGGTGAAAGTTGACCGCACACTGGGCGGGTTGGCACGCGCCGTTGTCGCCACCCTCTCCCTCCTCGTGGTGGCATCCTTATTGTTTGGCGCCATTTCATTTGCCCGCTTTTCCCGCGATCTACCTTCCATTGAAATACTCCCCGTCCTCATGGACAGGGAGAA
>CAYWVP010000120.1:0-4306 GCA_964461605.1 uncultured Anaerolinea sp. | reverse complement strand
TCCACCGCCAGGGCATTCCGCATGCGTTTGCTCGCCGGGCAGATCGTTACCACTTACAGCCGCACCAGCATCATTGAGTGGTATCTCAACAGCGCCTGGTTCGGCAGGTACGCTTACGGGGCTGAAAGCGCAGCTCAACTCTACCTCGGCAAGTCTGCCAGCGGGCTCACCCTGGCTGAAGCGGCGCTACTGACCGCCGTGCTGCGCAGTCCGGCACTAAATCCGCTTGACGCACCCGGCATTGCTTTCGAAACGCAGAAAGAATTGTTGAAGGAAATGCTCTCCAATGGGGCGATCAACCAGCAGGAATATGACCTGGCAAGCAAAGAAGTGATCACCCTGCGTGAAGTAAACGAGAAACGGGACACCATCGCAGAGGGGTTCATCCGACAGGTGGAAAAGCAGCTCGAACCCCGTATGGGGATCCACCGGCTTCAAAGGGGAGGGCTGGTCATCACCACCACCCTGGATGCTGATCTGCAGGAACAACTCGTCTGCACAGCCACCACCCAGTTGATGCGCGTTCAGTACAGCAACCTTAGCGGCGTTGCTCCAGAGGGGTTCGAATGCCAGGCGGATTTGCTGCTGCCCACCCAGAGTTTTACGGGTGTGAGCGGTGATGGATTGGCGGCAGCTGGACTGGTGATGGCGCCCGGGTCTGGCGAGGTGCTGGCGTACCTGGAGCCGCTCACTCTCACCGGTGACCGCCTGAATGACTCAGGTTACCAACCCGGCTCGTTGCTCTCGCCCATTGTCGCGTTCAGTGCTTTTTCACGCGGGTATTCTCCTGCCAGCCTGATCTGGGATATTCCCTCGACGACTTCGGGATCGACCCTGGACGCGGCGGAGTACCGTGGTGCAGTGAACCTGCGTGGAGCATTGGCCAATGATTATTTGAATCCGATCACGCGTTTACTGAGTGAGATCGGAGCGGGTAATGTCTGGCGTTCCGGGGCTGCTGTTGGCTTGAGATCTCTGGAATCAGCCCCTGAGGATGCAACGATCCTTTTTACGGGTGCTGAAACAACCTTGCTGCAACTGGGTACGGCTTACAGCACCTTTGCCAATTCCGGGGTGCGCAGCGGGATATTAAACCCTGAAACCGGCGCCATCGAGCCGCAAACCGTCCAGAAAATTGTAACCACTTCCGATCGGGTGATCTTTGAACAGGATAGCGCTCAGCGATCGACCATCATGGAAGCGACGCTGGCATACCTGGTAAACCATGTTCTCAGCGATGAAAGCGCCCGCTGGCCCAGCCTGGGTTACCCGAACGAACTGGAGATCGGCAGTCCGGTCGCTGCCAAAACCGGCAGCGCGAATGACAACCACCAGGTCTGGACGTTGGGTTACGATCCGAATCGTCTCGTGCTCATCTGGATGGGAAGCCGTGGATCGTCTGGGTCTCCCCTGGATGTACACATGCCCGCCGGGATCTGGCACGCGATGTTCAAATATGCCACGCGGGGAAGCCGCTTCAACGGATGGGATATGCCCCCCGGCATAACAGAGATGAAGGTATGCAGCCCATCCGGCATGCTGCCAACCGAAAACTGCCCGGAAGTGGTAACGGATGTATTCCTGTATGGCAATGAACCGGTCATGCCCGATACGCTGTACACCAGGGCAAAAGTCAACCGTGAAACTGGTGCGCTGGCTACAGTATTTACACCTGCCGAGCTGGTTGAGGAGCGCGTCTATCTCAATGTGCCACTGCAAGCCCGGGAGTGGGCAGAAGAGACTGGTTTGGAGCTTGTACCGCAGGGTTATGATGCGATTCAAACCGTGGGCAGCGATCCGCAAGTCAACATCAACCAACCGGCATTGTTCTCGGCTGTAGGCGGCAGGGTAAACATCCGCGGCAGCGCTGCGATTGATGATTTTAGTTCCTACCAGGTACAGGTGGGGGAAGGCATTAACCCTGAAACGTGGCTGCAGGTGGGCACAACTTCCACCCTTGAAGTAAACGACGGATTGCTGGCGGTGTGGGATACCGGAAATTTGAATGGGCTTTACGCGATCCGGTTGAGTGTGGTTGACCAGAACAACCGCATCAGAACCGCTTTAACCCAGGTTACCGTGGATAACACCGCCCCCCGGGTCAGCATCACCTACCCGCTGGCAGGTACCCAGGTGGAACCTGTTCGTGGCGGGGTGACACTCAGCGCTGCTGTTGAAGACCTGGTGGGGATCTCAGAGGTCGAATGGTGGATTGACGGGGAAAGGGTCATCACCCAGACCGCACCGCCATTCGTCTACCAGTTGCGCGCGACGAGCGGAAAGCACACCGCATACCTGAAAGCCCGGGATACCGCGGGCAACCAGGTGACCATGGATGAGATCACTTTTCAAATCAAACCATAAGTGAGTTAGCTGGAAAAAAGTAAAGTGTACAGTTCGTGCAGATCGTTTAATACCAGGTCTGCGCCTGCCCGCCTTAACTCGTTTTCAGTACCGAATCCGCACAACAACCCCACAGTTTGCGCCCCGGCATGCTTGCCTGCCAGGATATCCACTGTCGTGTCGCCGATCATCAGGCAGGCTTCAGGCGGAACCTGCATACGTTCCGCAGCGAACAGGATGGGATCAGCAAACGGTTTGGTGTGCTCGCAGGTCTGGCTGGTGATCACATCAACAAAGTGATCCTGCAGCGAAAATTGGTGCAGAAAGTGACCTGTCGTGAGGGCATCCCTGGCGCTGACCACGGTAAGGGGATAATGAGAACGCGCGGTATCCAGCAATTCGCGGGCGCCGTTCATGAGTATAAACTTCGAACCCCGCATCCCTCTTTTGCGCACGAGGCGGTCAAACAAGCGCGCAAAATTGTCGTCCAGGCTTAAGGCATCCATTGAATAATAAACCGCGTTCATTGGTGATTCGGTGAACATCACCAGCCAGCGCGCAAAGCGGCGGGCTTGCCGGGGTTGGATCAGCCCATGCAGGGGGGCGATCCACCTGGTGATGCGATCCACCCAGGCATCATCTGTGTCGCTGATCGTACCGTCAACATCAAAACACAAGCCCTTGATCCGTCCGGGGTCAAGCGGCATGTTCTAACTACCAAAATCCTCAAGTAGTCTCAACGCTTCCTTGATCGTCGCGTTGGATGACCCCATCAACCAGAGCACATCATTGCCATTCCTGCGCATCGTGATCACTCCATCGGCATCCGATTCCCATGTAACCGCGGTGCTGGAATTTGAGACCGGGATGCCCCAACGCGCCAATCCATATTCGCGCGACTGGTTAAAGAACTCATCCATATCCTGGCCTGTTTCCCAGTTGCTGCGCCAGGCAAAAAGATAGTCCTCCGAATCGACGGGTGAGTAGAACACATAAGAGTCACCGCCCCATCCAGCCGCGGCGGTCCTGGAGTCTTCATCATCCATCTTGAATTGGGATGATCTGCCTTTAGCCAGGATCAGGTAGGAATACCACTCGCCCATCACATTGCGGTCCAGTTCCTCCCATCCTTCATCCAGGATCGAAGAAAGATCCGGCAAGTCCACTACCACAGGTTTGTCATCGGGGTACTTTTCAGGATGCAGGATCTGCTCAGTACTGACAGGCGGATTCAAAAAGGCGGCGTCTACAGCCTCCCAGCCGCCCGCATCATGCAAACCCGTCACGAATTCGAGGCCATTAATGTAAGGGAACAGGAAATCCTCTTTCATATAATCCGGGGCGGAGTCATATACCGGGCTGGAATAGGAATTCTGGAACTTGATCACGTCCTGTTGATCCTGCCGGGTGGCGTGCTGCAGGAACCAATATTGCTCGGTCAGGGTGGAATCTCCCTCGATCAGCGCTGAGGCGGCAGCGCAATACTCGGTGTCCGTTTCGCAGTAATCCTCGTTCAGTTTTAGTCCGTTTTCCAGGTCGTAGTATTGATCCTGGAGGACGTGGTTGAACTCGTGGGCATAAGTCATACGTTCCGGTCCCCCAAAATCACTTCCTGAGATCACGTACATTTCCTTGGTCTCGCTGTCGTAATATCCTGCCACCTGCTCTGAATAAAGATCCAGATAGAACTGCCTCAGATCAAAACCCGGTTCGACCAACCCTAAGGCGTTGAGGATCTTTGCGTCCTTCACGGCGTCTTCCGGAGTGTAATCGCTGAAGAAATCGTTGATCACCTTTTCCTGCAATTGCTCCGGAGTCAACAGATCCCGTTGAAGATCCTTTCCCATCTGTTTGCCGCGGATCTCAAGGACCTGCTGTTGGATCTCATCCATCTGACTGCGGATCTCAGCCGGCAGGTTCTCTTCACCGGCAGGTTGCGGCTCAACATCGGTTGACTCTGGAA
>CAYWVP010000119.1:0-5767 GCA_964461605.1 uncultured Anaerolinea sp. | reverse complement strand
CAATGGGCAGCAGGATCACGCTCAACGGTCCGAACCACGCGGCATCCTCGTTCAACGGCAGGCGCTCAGCGAACCGGAAGGTTTCCGCGTCCCCCTCCGAGATGTAGGCATTGACCTCAAGGTCCAGCCGCAACCCGCGGCTGAGCGCGCGGAACGCCTGCTCGCGGCCGCGTTCTGCCGCCAGTTTTACACTGCCGGTCAACCCGTCCACGCTGACGCCCTGGTAAAGGTACCGGAGCGCGTTGGTCGCGTAACGCCTGCCCGCGCCTGCTTCGGAAAAGGGCAGTTTATAGCGGTAGCTGGCAAACATCGAGCTTTCCAGCCTGTCGCGCTCAATGTAATTCTGGATGAATTTGTATGAGGAAAAAACACCAAATAACAGCAGGAACACCCCGCCAAACACCAGCCAGCGGCGGAAGTTGATCTTTTCGCGCACAAAGAAGATGAGCAAAATGACCAGGTAGAATGGCAGAAAAAGAAAAGCTGTCTGTTTCGTTCCCAGCGCCACCGCCAGCGGCCAAAGCGAGAGGAACGCAAAAATGAATTGCTTCCCGCGGATGAACTGCAGCAGCAGGAACACACTGGCCAATACAAGCGTGGCAACGAATACATCCGCCTGGTAGGAGAATGTTTGCAGCAACACCACCGGGAAGGACAGGCTGATCAGCCCCGCCAGCAGCCCGCCGCGTGTGCTGGCACCCAGCTGTAACGCGATCTCGCGGATCAGCACCGCCGCCGCCAGCAAAGCCAGCCACGGCATCAGGAAGAGCAGCTTCTCCGAACCGCCCAACAGGAACAGCCACACCCCCTGCAGAGAGAGATTGACCGGGTAGTTCAACTGGGTGACGGTAATCGCGTCCCATGAAGCCAGCGAGCCGTGCTGGATCCAGTAGTAGATGCGCGGCAGATGCGTGTGCAGGGAATCCGAATTGTTGATCGGCGCCAGCGCGCCAATGTACAGGCACAGCATCAGGACGCCGGCGATGAGCACCACCAGCAGCCAGTCCCAGCCGCGCGGAACTTCCAGGTTAAACCGGATCACAGGCATTTTCTCGTGAAAGATACGCTGCTGCGGATCCCATATCAGCAGCCCGGCTGCCATACAGAGCAGCAACTGGGGTACCAGGAACAACCAGCCCAGATCCAGCACCCCCGACAGGCTCAATATCTCCGTCACCAGGATGTTCAGCGATACCGATGTAAGGAAGAAGAAAATAACCGTATGGGAAAAACTGATAACCTTATATACCCGCAGGTTAAGCAGGATGGAAAGCGCCAGGTAAATGAGGACGGATAGGATTAGCATGGACGAACTCGGTCAGGTTTGCCGGTCTTAAAGGGGTGCAAATCAGCGTTCAATGACGCGGATCCCGCCGTTCTCCACCAGCCGGCTGAAACGCTGCGCCAGGCGGGAAGTGCCGGTGAAGCGGCTCCGCAGGCGGCGTGCCAGCGCTTCCTCCGGTGTGTTGGCGATATCCAGCGCAGCGGCCTGGACGAAGAACTGCACCGCCAAGATAATGGGTAAAACCGCGATCAGCACTGTGCCGGTGGTCGCCGGGATGCCGGTAAGGTCGGACTTCACCCACTTCGCGATACCCCACACCGTCCCGAATACCCCCAGTATCAGGCTGGCCAGCAGGTAAAAGGACACCGCCGAAAAATCAAAACGGTAATACTGCCGGATGATGCGTTCAAAAATTCGGTAGGTCAGGTTGCCGGAAAACAGGAAAAATTCGCGCAGAATGCGGATCGAGCTGCCGTGTTCATTATAGATGGCCGGGATGGGTACATCCTCAACCACCGCGTTGAGTTTGCGCAGTTCAGCCAGCATCGATGTTTCGAAGAAATAATTCTCCGCGATCTTATCCGCGTCCAGCATCTGCAGCGCCTGGCGGGTGATGGCAGTGTACCCGTTGGTGGGATCGTAGATCTTCCAGTAGCCGGTGGCCAGCTTGGTCAGAAAACTGAGCCCCTGGTTGCCGATGCGGCGGACCAGCGGCATGCGCCTGAGCTCCTCATGATGCAGGAAGCGGTTGCCCTTGGCGTAATCCGCCTCGCGGGAAAGGAGAGGCGCTACGAGATCATCGAAGTAATCCAGGTCCATCTGGTCATCGCTGTCCACCTTGACCACGATATCCGCACCAAGCTTGAGCGCGTACGCGTAACCGGTCAGCATCGCCCCGCCCACGCCATGGTTCCTGGTGTGAGCAATCACATGGATGCCTGGAGCAGTATATTGCCGCGCCACCGCCTCTGTGTCATCCGGGCTGGCGTCATTGACGACCACGATCAGACCTGCCCTGGCCGGTATCTTACGCAGCACCGAACCGATGGACTTTTCCGCGTTATACGCGGGGATGACCACTGCGATCAGGGGTCTGGCGGTTTCATGCGTGTAGTTTTCTTCTGGCGCGGTGCTCATTGTGCATTAATTATACTTGTAATGAATGCAGATTAATTAAGCCAAAACAACCCCGGTCACGCCGGGGTTGTCTGTCATTTGAAAGGTTACTTCTAGACCCAGCCGCGTAATTGCATGGCCTTGACCACACGGTCGATCGCCACCATGTAAGCCGCGTCACGCGTGTAGACCTTGCTCTTCAGGCTCATATCCAGCACACTGCCGAATGCGATGGTCATCTTGGTATCCAGCTTCTCCAGCACTTCTTCCTTTGTCCAGTAATAGTTCATGTCGTTCTGGACGCCTTCGAAGTAGGAAACCGTCACGCCGCCGGCGTTGCACAGGAAATCGGGGATCACAAAGATGCCGCGCGCTTTGAAGACCTCGTCCGCTTCCGGGGTTGTGGGACCGTTGGCACCTTCCGCCACGATCTTGACGTTCGGTTTGATCAACTGAACGGTTTCGGCATTAACCTGCCCTTCAAGCGCAGCGGGGATCAGCACATCCACATCCTTGGTGATCCAGGCGCCGCCGTCTTCGATAACGTAACCGGCTGCGCGGGCTTTGTCCTTGTCGATGCTGCCGTACTGGTCGGTGATGGTCATCAGGAATCGCGGATCGATGCCGTCAGCCTTACTGCAGGTGTAAGAGACCTTGTCGGCGCGGTCATAAAATGACACGCAAATGACCTTGCCCTTGAGGTGCTCAATGAACCCGATGGCAGCGTACTGCGCCACGTTGCCGAAGCCCTGGATGGCAGCCGTGCACTTGGTGGGATCAAGCTTGAGGTGTTTCATAGCCTCGCGTACGGTGTAGATCACGCCGAAGCCGGTGGCTTCAGTGCGGCCAAGGGATCCACCGCCACCGAGAGGTTTGCCGGTGATCACGCCGGGGGTGAAATGCCCGACGAGCTTGGAGTATTCATCCATCATCCAGCCCATCATCTGCGGGGTGGTTCCCACATCCGGGGCCGGTACATCCTGGCGGGGACCAATATTGCGCCACATCACATCCACCCAGCCGCGCACCAGGCGTTCCTTCTCGCTGTTGGAGAGGGTCGCCGGATCAACCACCACGCCGCCTTTGCCGCCGCCCAGCGGAATATCTGCCACGGCGCATTTCCAGGTCATCCAAGTGGCCAAAGCACGCACGGTGTCGATGGTCTCAGCCGGGTGAAAACGGATGCCGCCCTTTGCGGGGCCACGGGCATCGTTGTGCTGCACGCGAAAGCCCTGGAACATTTTGATCGTGCCATCGTCCATGCGAACAGGGATGCGGAAGGAGAACTCCCGCAGCGGCCAGCGCAGCATCTCGCGAACCTGCGGGTCCAGTTTGAGCAACTCAGCTACGTTGTCAAACTGGCGCTGTGCCATTTCAAAAGCATTGATCGAGGTTGCCATTCAATTTACTCCTTTATGGAATTGGGATGGGAATTTGCAACAACAGGAGGGTGTTCTGGAAAAACAAAAACGGACACACCGGTTCCGTGCCCGTTTTCACGCAGTCTGAAAGGGTTCATCATGCGCACATTTCCCTCCGAGGAATTACCACATCTATAGGTTATACGAGAATCAATTTTGAGTCAAGATGATAAAAATCAGCAATTATCCGCAAATTGTAAAAAGGCGCCGGTTGTTGGAGTGATTTTTCGGGCGAGTATGTTCGTTCACATTTTCACCATTGCAGCAATTTAATGCTAATTTCCCAGTCGCTTTTTCCTGGAAACTATACAGGTTTTTCGCCACCATTTGATTAAAGAAAATCAATGGGATTCTTTTGCGCGGTTGAGCTGGGCTTCAAGCTCGGTCTTCAACACCGCCGGGCTGGCCTTGCCGCCTGCCGCTCGCATCACCTGACCGAAGAACCAGTTGGCCAGCGTTTCCTTGCCCGCCAGGTAACTGGCCAGCTCCGCGGGGTGCGCGGCGATCACTTCGCTCACCAGGCCGGAGATCAGGTCGCTATCCGTCACCTGGGTCAGGTTTTTCTCGCGGATAACCTTTGCTGCCGGGGTACCGCTGGTCAGCATTTCCGTGAGCACTGTCTTTGCGGTGTTCTGGTTGACCTCGCCGGCTTCCAGCGCGTCCAGCAGTTCCGCCAGTCCGCGCGGGCTGACGCGCAGGTCAGCGAAAGGGATGCCATTCTGGTTGATGTACGCGAAGAGCTCGCCGGTGATCCAGATGGCCGCAGCGCGCGGCGCTGCCTTGTGTAATTCACCCGCGCACGCTTCAAAGTAATCCGCCACTTCACGCTCATTGGCGATCATCGCGGCAGCTGACGGGGTGAGTTTGTAATTTTCGCGTAGCCGTGTTGCCAGCGCGCGAGGCAGTTCAGGCAGTCCGTGCCGTATCTCCTCCACCCACGCCTCTTCCACCACCAGCGGCGGAATATCCGGCTCGGGGAAGTAGCGGTAATCGTGCGCTTCTTCCTTGGAACGCTGCACATAGGTGCACTGGTTGGTTTCGTCCCAGCCCAGCGTTTCCAGGCTGATCGTCTCGCCGCGGTCCAGCGCGGCAGCCTGGCGTTTCAGTTCGTAAGCCACCGCCCGCTCCATCGCCCTGAAGGAGTTGAGGTTCTTGATCTCCACCCGCGTCCCTAATTCACTGGAACCCGCAGGCCGGATGGAAACATTGGCTTCAAAGCGGATCACGCCTTTCTCCATGTCCCCCGAGTTAACCCCCAGCGCGCGCAATATGGCGCGCAATCCGGTGGCGTAAGCACGTACTTCCTCGAGGGAGTGCATATCCGGTTCAGAAACGATCTCGAGCAGGGGAACCCCGGCGCGGTTCAGGTCGACCAGCGAATAATCCTCCCCCGCCTCGCTCACGTGGGTGAGCTTGCCGGTATCCTCCTCCAGGTGGGCACGCCGGATGCGAATGACGCGTTCCCCTTTCGGGGTGTCCACCACCATGCGTCCGTTTACCGCCAGCGGGTATTCGTACTGTGAGATCTGGTACCCCTTGGGCAGGTCCGGGTAAAAGTAATTCTTACGGGCAAAAATGGAGGTGCGCTGGATCTCGCATTCAAGCGCCAGCCCCACGCGGATGCCGTATTCCACGGCGGTGCGGTTGAGCACCGGCAGCGTCCCCGGCATCCCGGCGCATACCGGGCAGACGCTGGTGTTCGGGGAAGCTACTGTAGTATCCACATAGCGGCAGCCGCAGAACATCTTTGTCTGCGTTGCCAGTTCAGCGTGCACTTCAAGGCCGATGACGGGTTCGTATTTCATACTTGAGGATTTTATCACGGATGCAGTGGTCGGCTTACGGGCAAACACACCCTTGACGTGCTAAAATAAGCCTGTCGGACATAACCGGTCATGAGGTGAGACATGCTGCTTTGCGTGGATATCGGCAACACCAACATCAA
>CAYWVP010000118.1:0-5794 GCA_964461605.1 uncultured Anaerolinea sp. | reverse complement strand
AAACAAAAAGTGAGCGCGGAGGGGATCGAACCCTCAACAAACGGCTTAAAAGGCCGCTGCTCTGCCATTGAGCTACGCGCCCGCTTTCGGACGGTCAGAATTTTATCACGCCCTCATACCCCCGTCAATAACGAAACCGGACCGCCTGGGCGATCCGGTTGGATTTTCTACTCAGGTAACTTGTTTCTGCTTATCTAGCGCAGGAAGAACGACAGGACCAACAGGATCACGAAGAACGAACCCGCCAGGAGGCCGATGCGCTTCAGATCCTTTCTGACGTAGCTGTAATCCGGGTTGAATTCTGCCGCCCGGAACGTGGCAGCCTTGTTCGCGGCGGCTTCTGTTGCAACGGCGGCGGTTTTATTCACTGCTTCTGTTGAGCTGACTGAACGCTTCTTGATCTTCTTTGCCATGCGACTCTCCTGAACTGCTTTACTGAATATCCCCTATTGTAATACACCTTGCACAACTATGCGCTTATTATCTACCAGGTACGGGTAACACGAGATCAACGTGATGGTGCTCTCGCTGGTCTGCGCCAGCAGGTCCACCCTGGTCGGTTCCACCACCTGGCTGCCGGTGATCACATAAGTGAACGTGCGGTCCTGCGTGATGATGACGATCTCATCGCCTTCCTTGAGCTGATCCAGGTCGCGGAAGATCTCGCTGAAAATATCGTTGTGCGCCGAAAGCACCAGGTTGCCGGGCTCGCCCGGGTTGGCGGTGCCCAGATGCTGGCCTACGCCCTTCTTCAGCTGTTCCCAGCCGTCTCCCATCACCACCGGCGCGTTCACCCCGATCGCTGCAATCTGGATCTGCCGCGCCTGCTGCGGGCTTTGTGTCGGAACGGGCAGGTTGGCGTAACTCTGCATCAACGGCCGCAGGTGTTCCGGGATCTCTGCTTCATTAAACCGGTTTTCCTGCCCGGCTACCGGTGCCACATGCCCGCCAGGCAGCACCACCGCGGTAAACAACGGGGTGGGCGTTGGCGTCGCCTGTTCCAGCGCGCCAGCCACCTGCGTGTTCAGATTGCGCAGCAGGTTCGCCCCGTTGATGAAGATAAAGAGCAAACCGATCACGGCGATGATCTCAACCGCGTACAGGAAGGTGTCCAGCCCTTTGCGTCGGCGGTTCTGCACCCTGTCGCGCAGCGTGGAGACCTCCGGTTCGGCGTCATCAACCCGCGCCGGTTCAACGGCCACGCGCACCGGTTTTACCCCTTCAAGCGCTCTGCCGGTTTTGCGGAAGGCTTCAAGCCGTGCCTCGTGCTCCGCGCGGCGTTTATCCTTCAGGAGCTGTTGCAGCTCATGCGCGGAGTAATCCTCAATAGACTTACGGCGTGGCACTGGTTACCCTCTTCATGCTGGATTCACCTCGCATGATTATACCCGATAACCCTTTTTCCCTTTCTGTGCCGCTCGCGCACATCCCATCCATGTTAGAATATTCCTGAATCGGAGGCGCAGCATGGCAAAGAAAAAGAATTACCTCATCGACATGGATGGTGTTCTTGTAAAAGGTAAAACACCCCTTCCCGGCGCGGCTGCTTTCATCGACCGGCTGCTCGATTGCGGGGTGAAATTCCTCATCCTCACCAACAATCCGCTTTACACCCAGCGCGACCTGGAACACCGGCTGAACATGACCGGCCTGCGTGTGCCGGCTGACCACATTTTCACCTCCGCCATTGCCACCGCTCGCTTCCTGCAAAGTCAGCGTCCCAACGGCAAAGCCTTCGTCATCGGCGAGAGCGGGCTCACCCAGGCGCTGCACGAAGTGGGTTACGTGCAGACCGACATGAGCCCTGATTATGTGGTGCTGGGTGAGGTGAACAATTACAACTTCGAGCAGATCACGAAAGCGGTGCGCCTGATCAAGGATGGCGCGATGTTCATCGCCACCAATCCTGATTCGACCGGTCCGCTGGAGTCCGGCATCGTGCCGGCCACGGGCGCCCTTGCCGCCTTGATCGAGAAAGCCACTGGTAAAGCCCCCTTCTTCGTTGGCAAGCCCAACCCGCTCATGATGCGCAGCGCCCTGCGCTACCTTGGCGTTCATTCTGAAGATACCATCATGGTCGGTGACCGCATGGATACCGACATCGTCGCCGGTGTGATGAGCGGTCTCGATACCATCCTGGTGCTCAGCGGTGTCTCCACATTAGCCGACGTGGAGCTCTTCCCTTACCGCCCCACTTACATTCTCAAATCCGTCGAGGAGATCGAGATCGAATGCGGGTAAACGCTTCGATGGAGTGAGCATTGCTAACCACGGATACCAGCAACACCCAAAAACGTTTCATACTTTCCATCGCGTTAACCAGTCTCATCCTGGTCGCGGAGGTCATCGGCGGTATCTGGTCAGGCTCGCTGGCGCTGCTTTCAGACGCCGCGCACGTTTTTTCCGATATCTTCGCCCTCGGGTTGAGCTATTTTGCCCTGCGCCTGGCTGCCCGCCCGCCGGATGACCGCCATAGTTACGGCTGGCACCGGGCTGAGGTCATCGCCGCCCTCGTCAACGGCGCATCGCTGCTGGTGATCGCGATCGGCATCTGGGTCGAAGCCATCGAACGCTGGCGCTCACCGGTGGAGATCAAGAGCCTGGAAATGATGATCATCGCCGCGATCGGCCTGGCGGTGAACATTATCGTCGCGTTAATCCTGGGCGGCCATGCTCATGACCATGATCACGCGCACGACCACGCAAACCCAAAAAAGGCGGAGCGCAATCTGAATGTTCACAGCGCTTATCTGCACGTGCTGGGTGACCTGATCTCTTCGGTCGGCGTCATCGTCGCCGCCCTGCTCATCCGCCTCACCGGTGCGCGCTGGATCGACCCGTTCATTTCCATCCTCATCGGCGTTATCATCCTGGTCAGTGCCTACCGCGTGCTGCGCCGTTCATTGCATATCCTCAACGAAGGCGTCCCCGATGGCTTGTCGATCCGCGAGATCAATCGGTCGATCACTTCCCTGCCTGAGATCGAAGCCGTGCATGATCTGCACGTCTGGAACCTGGGCGCGGAGCAGGTGGCCTTGAGCGCGCACATCCTGCTGCTGCCCGGCGGCTTCGCGCAGCCAGCCCTGGTGATGGAGCGTGTAAAGACCATGCTCGCCGCCGAGTTCGGCATCGAACATACTACGTTACAGTTTGAAGAAACGCATTGCGGAGAAGGTCACGGCGGCTGCAATTAACCGCCTGAATCATCCCGCGCACTGATGTTATAATCACCGTGCCGGACAGGTTCACCAGTCTGGCGGGTTGTTTGCTGGCCTCAAAGGTGTGATTCCTCCACAATGGAAGGCGTCGCTTTGAGGTTTTTTGTTAAAAGGACGTTCAACGATGCAATGGGTCAGAAATTTCAAACCGAATCCCGAACTGGAACGCAATTACCGCAACGCTCTGCTGATCACAATGGGCGGCAACCTTGCCCTGGCGGTCGCCAAGGGTATCGTGGCGTATCTTTCCGGTTCTGCTGCCTTGTACGCCGACGCGGCTAATTCGGTATCCGATGTGGTTTACTCTGTTTTTATGGTGCTGGGCTTATGGGCTGCTTTGCGCCCACCCGATATTTCCCATCCGCAGGGTCACTCGCGCTACGAACCGCTGGTCGGCCTGGCGGTGACGGCTTCCATGGCGCTCGCCGGGTTCGAAGCAGCCCGGAATGCCATCAGCCGCTATACTTCCGGTTCACTTTCAGCCATTACCCTTGACCTGCCTGTGATCATTTTGCTGGCTAGCGCGCTGGTCAAGGTGGGCATGTATTTCTTCATCAACCGCATCAGCCGGCGCATTCTCAGCCCCACTCTCGCCACCACCGCCCGTGATAATCTGAGTGATGTCCTCGCTTCCCTGGCCGCGTTCATCGGTATCCTGGGTTCGAACTTTATCCACCCCCTGGCTGATCCCATCGCCGGGTTGCTCGTTGCCTTGTGGATCTTCCGTAATGCTTTCCTCGCCGGACGTGAAAACCTCGGCTTTCTCACCGGCCGCGGTGCAACGCGGGAGGAGGTTGAGGCATTCATCCACGCTGCCGAAAACGTCCCCGGCGTGATCATGGTGCACCACATCATGACCGATTACGTTGGTCCGCGTCTGATGGTGGATCTGCACATCAATGTAGACGGCAACAAGACATTGACCGAGTCCCACCGGATCTCGGACGCGGTGATCCAGGTACTGGAAGCTTTTCCAAATGTGGACCGCGCCTATGTGCACGTTGAACCGCACGACTGGAAGGATTGACCCAACCGGCTCATTTGCCGGGCAATTATTCACCCGCCTTCATTATTTACCACAGGTGTTCGCATGAAAACCATCCCTTCCAGCTTTATTGACGAACCGATCGCAGTGGAGTTTGACGTTCCTCCTGTGCGCGAAAAGACGCCCGTCTGCCCGCAGCGCTTCACCTGGCGCGGGCAGCGTTACACGATCGTGTCCGTTCTCGAAGAGTGGGTGGATTACGCCCGGCGCGGTCGGGCAGCCACCAACATGACCCCTGCCCACCTTGCCTCTGCCGCACGCTCGGGTTCCTGGGGGGTGGGTCGATTTTCCTTCCGTGTCACGGTGGACACCGGTCAGATCTTTGAGATCTATTATGACCGCGCGCCTAAAGATGCTGACAACCGTTTGGGCGGCTGGTTTCTCAAGGGTGAACGTTCCATCAGCGACAGCCCTGAACGCTGAACGTTCTTCAAAGCATTCTTAAATTGAATATTAATTTTATTGATTCATGTATTGACAATATTTAATATTGTGCTAATATAGTAAAATATATTCGAATACTGGTTTGATTTTTCCATTATTCAATGTCTAAGAATTACAGAAAGCAAGGCGGTGCAAATATGATCAATAATACGCTCAGCAAGTGCCCGGTGTGTAACTCGGATCTGGTGGTCACCCGCTTGTACTGCGTCAACTGCGATACCACAATCGAAGGACACTTCTCAACCGAACACACGCCGTTCGGGCATCTCACCCCTGAACAAATGCAATTCCTGCTCACCTTTGTCAAATGTGAAGGCCGCCTCAACCGCATGGAGGATGAGATGAACCTTTCCTATCCCACCCTGCGCAGCCGCTTGAACGAGATCGTGCGCGCGCTGGGTTATGAGCCCGGCAAGGACGAAGGTCCACTGGTCCTTACCGCGGAAGACAGGCGTGAGATCCTCGACCGCCTGGACCGCGGCGAGATCTCCTGGGAGGAAGCCCAGGCCAGGCTGCGCGGTGAAAAATACATCGAACCTCGCTCCACTGAGGTTCAGGAGGGGAAATGATGGCTACGAGTGAAGAACGCCTAAAAGTATTGAAGATGGTGCAGGAAGGCAAAATAACCGCCGATGTGGCGAGTGAACTGCTGAAAGCGCTCGACGCTCCCGGTCGTAAAGCTGAGGTGCCGGATCGTTCAACCATCGGTTTTTCGGGCAAGGGCGGCGGACGTTTTTTCCGCGTTCGGGTGACCGACACGGACACCGGTCGCACGCGTGTGAACATTCGCCTGCCGGTTGGCATGGTCACCGCCGGCATGCGCATGGGTATGCGCTTTTCACCTGAAGTGGAGGGTCTGGATGCCACCCGCATGGCAGAAGCGCTCGCTTCCGGTGAGACCGGCCAGATCATGGATGTGTATGACGACGAAGACGGTGAACACGTCGAGGTCTTTATCGAATAACCCGCAATTTCAAATGAATAGTTAGAGATCTGTCCCGGGCGTACCCCGCCCAGGGTTACTTAAGTATTGCCGGAAGTGAAAAATGCAAAACAATGGTTATGTCATAGACGCAAACTGGAAACG
>CAYWVP010000117.1:0-5849 GCA_964461605.1 uncultured Anaerolinea sp. | reverse complement strand
AACGCATGGCCGCGGGCGGGTCGCCATCCACAGAACCGAAGTTGCCCTGCCCATCCACAAGCGGGTAGCGCATCGAGAATTCCTGGGCCATGCGCGCCATCGCGTCATAAACCGCCATGTCGCCATGAGGATGGTATTTGCCCAGTACCTCACCCACGATACGGGCGGATTTTTTGAAAGCTGTGTTGGATCGGATGCCCATGTCCGCCATGGCGTACAGAATCCGGCGGTGCACCGGTTTCAACCCATCCCGGGCATCCGGTAGGGCGCGCGAAACGATCACACTCATCGCGTAATCGAGGTATGCCGCCCGCATTTGCTCATCAATGTCGACTTGTTGTACTGACCCGTTATCCATAAAGACCATCCTGTGATTAATTAACCTATTGATTATACCGCAATCGATTATCAGCTCGTTTCTTCACCCCCACTTGCAACAACAATCGACGCATCCCATGGGTTTCCTCCGAAATGTGGAATATAATGGATACTATGAGGCGATTTGGACTCTTCTTGCTGGTATGTGCTTTACTGACATTCACTGGATGCGGATATCGCCCATCTCCTTCCCCGGATGAACCAACCGAAACAGCTGTGCAATACCTTGAAAACAAGGGATCTGATACGATCGTTAACCTTGCCCTGGCCTGGGCTGAGCGCTATCAGAAGATTAATCCACAAGTGAGAATTTCAGTAACCGGTGGTGGTTCCGGAACCGGCCTAACCGCGTTGATCAATGGTACTGTCGATATCGCCAACGCCTCCCGCAGTATCAAGCAGGAGGAACTGGACGCTGCCCGTTCTGCCGGTTACGATCCACGCGAATTCGTCATTGCCCGGGATGCCATTGCCGTCATTGTCCACCCTTCCAATCCGGTTGACCGGCTCACCTTGCAGGAATTGTCTCTGATCTACAAGGGTGAGATCAAAAACTGGAGTGAACTCGGCGGCGAAGATCGGGAGATCGTGCGCCTTTCCCGCGAGACCAATTCAGGAACACATGTGTACTTTCTGGAGTCAGTCATCCGCATGGGCGACCCGGATGACGAATCCATATTCTCGGCAGATACCCTCCTGCTTCCCTCTTCCGAAGGCATCATCGCGGAAGTGAAAGACAACCCCAACGCGATCGGCTACGACAGCCTGGGCTACATCACGGAGGACGTCAAATTGATCGCTGTATCCTCGATCGAGCAACCTGATGTTTATATCCTCCCTTCCCTCGAGACGGTTAACGACAACAGCTACCTCATTTCGCGCAACCTCTTCATGTACACGCTTGAAGATCCGGTCGGTGTGGTCAAGGATTACATGGACTGGATCCTCTCCCCGGAGGCCCAGCAGATCGTTCAGGAACTGGGTTTCATCCCCGTCATCAATAGTGAGGTCCAGCCATGAAAAAGACTGGACACAACGGGGACAAAGTGATCAATACGGTGATCCGCATTACGGGTTATTCCAGTATCCTCTTTGTTCTCCTGATCCTCATCTTCCTGCTGCGTGAAGGCCTGCCTGCGCTTTCCAGTACACCCTTAAAAAATCTGCTCAGCCTCCGCTGGTACCCGATCGATGATTATTACGGGATCCTTCCGCTCTTTCTTGGCAGCCTGCTGGTTACCATTGCTGCAACACTGATCGCGCTGCCCTTCGGTATCGGTACCGCGGTTTTCCTCTCAGAGGTCGCCCCGCCCTGGTTACGCGATATTCTCAAACCGGTCATCGAGATCCTCGCCGGCATCCCGTCGGTGGTGCTGGGTTTCATCGGCATCCTGGTCTTCGCGCCATTTATCCGTAAGTTCCTCGACATTCCCACCGGTCTCACCGCTTTTACCGGCGCCGTGTTACTGGGATTGATCGCCATCCCTACAATCGTCTCGGTCGCGGAGGACGCGTTGGATACTGTACCCAACTCCTACCGCCAGGCTGCGCTTGCCCTGGGTGCCACGCAATGGCAAACGATCTGGAATGTCACCCTCCCGGCTGCTAAAACAGGCGTGCTGACAGCAGTGATGCTCGGTATTGGTCGTTCCCTTGGAGAAACCATGGCGGTGATGATGGTTACCGGCAACGCACCGGTTATGCCGCTGCAATTGAACTCGCTATTCCGCCCGATTCGAACGATGACCGCAACGATCGCCTCAGAAATGGGTGAGGTGGCGGCTGGCAGCCAGCATTACGAAGTGCTCTTCTTCATCGGCATTATCCTTTTCCTGCTTTCACTGGTCATCAACGTCAGTGCCAGCCTGGTCAGCACGCGCTCGCGTGGACGCGCGGAAAGGTTGTTATCCTGATGCGTGCGCCAGGCCTTGATAGATCAAAAACCATCCAGGCGGTCGGATTCAACCTGCTCAGGCTGGTCACCGCTATTACAGTCATCCCCATCATCGGGTTGGTCGTTTACATTGTGGTAAAAGGTGCCCCGGCCATCAGCTGGGAATTTATTTCAGCCGCACCGTCCAACGGCATGCGGGAAGGCGGTATCCTCCCCGCTATTGTTGGCACTCTTTACCTCACCCTCGGTACCGCGCTCTTTTCTGTGCCGCTGGGTGTGTTGGCAGGCATTTACCTGGCTGAATACGCCAAAGAAAGCTTCCTGACGCGTATCATTCGCGTCGCCATCATCAACCTGGCGGGTATACCCTCCGTGGTCTATGGCCTGTTCGGGCTTGGCCTCTTTGTCCTCTTCCTCAAGCTGGGCACCAGCATCCTGGCTGCCTCGTTGACACTGTCGATCATGACCCTGCCCACCATCATCAGCACCACCGAACAGGCGCTGCGCAGCGTTCCCAACTCCTTCCGGGTTGTTTCCACCTCGCTTGGCGCGAGCCGCTGGCAGACCGTCCGCCGCATCACCCTGCCGCAGGCGCTGCCCGGTATCATCACCGGCATCATCCTGGGTCTTGAACGTGCTGCGGGTGAAACCGCCCCCATCCTGTTCACCGGGGCTGCGTTCTTCCTCCCTCAACTCCCCCACTCCCCGCTGGATGCCACCATGGCGCTGCCTTATCACATATTCGTCATCTCCACCCAGATCCCCGGCATGCCCATCCAGATCCAGTACGGCACGGTCGTTGTGCTTCTTGTGTTTGTGCTTGGCATGAACCTGATCGCCACACTTATCCGCTCCAGTGCCAGGAAGAAGAGGCAGTGGTAACCGTGAAAGAATTTATCATCCGCAACCTGTCTGTCACTTATTCCGACGAGAATGAAAGTCTCAAGAATATTTCGTTTGAGATCGAAGCCCGGGCGATCACAGTGCTGTTCGGTCCCGCCGGTGGTGGAAAATCCACCTTCCTGCGCACGCTCAACCGCCTGAACGACCTGGCGGATTTGAAGCAAATGAAGGGCGAAGTCCTCTTCCAGGATCAAAACATCCTCGACCCCCAAACAGATGTGATCACTTTGCGCCGCCAGATCGGCATGGTCTTCTCGCGGCCGGTCCCTCTACCGCTTTCGGTCTATGATAACGTGGCGTACGGTCTGGTGATGGCTGGTGAGCGTGACCGCAGCAAACTGGATGAAGCCGTGGAAAAGTCGCTGAAGCAGGCTTTTTTGTGGGAGGAAGTGAATGACCGGCTGAAGGATTCTGCTTACAGCCTTTCCGGCGGACAGCAGCAGCGCGTCTGCCTGGCGCGCGTGCTCGCGCTTGAACCCCAGGTTATCATGCTTGATGAACCAACCTCCGCGCTGGATCCCATCGCCACGGCCAACATCGAGGAAATGCTGCGGGAATTAAAGAAGCAGTACACGATCATCATCGCCCCACACAACGTGCAGCAGGCCGCCCGTGTGGCGGATTTCGCCGCCTTCTTCCTGATGGGAGAACTGGTCGAGTACGGCAGCGGAATCGACCTATTCACAGTGCCAAAGGATCAACGCACCTCTGATTACGTGACTGGCAGGTTCGGTTAACAACAAAGACCCTTCTCGCGAAGGGTCTTTTATTACTGTTTAACTCGTCTACTTACGTTCCTTGATCAGCTTCTGCGCCATCAGCGCACCGTCACGGATCGGTTCGTACCCCGTGCAGCGGCACAGGTGCTTGTTGAGCGCGTTTTCCATTTCTGTTTGTGAAGCATCCGGTTTTTCTTCCAGCAGCCCATAGAGCTCCATCACAATACCCGGGGTGCAGAATCCACACTGGATCGCGCCGGACTCTGAAATGGCTTGCTGAATGGGATGCAGCTGGGTTCCCTTCGCCAGCCCTTCCACCGTCAATACTTCGGCGCCTTCGATCTTTTTTACCGGCAGGTTGCAGCTTTTTACCGCCTTGCCGTTCACCACAATTGTGCAGGTGCCGCAGGTTGAATTGTCGCAACCGTGTTTGGTGCCGGTCAGGTTCAATACCTCGCGTAAAACATCCAACACCATCATCCCGGGATCCACTTCAACAGTGACGGGTTTTCCATTAATCGTAAAACTGATCTTCTCTACCATGTCTATTTCTCCTGCCTGGCTTCCAGGGCTTTCTTCATTACGTCAGGTGTGATCGGAATTTCAAAGAAATCGATCCCGACCGCATCCCGGATCGCGTTCATGATCGCCGGTGCCGGGCCGATGACTGAATGTTCACCAATTCCGCGCGCACCAAACGGTCCTACCGCATCCGGTGTCTCGATGAATTCGATGTCCATCGGGATGGCTTCCTTGTACGTCGGAATGTGATACTTGAACATGTGCGGATTCTTGATGCGGCCTTCTTCATCAAATTCCAGTTTCTCGTACAAGGCTGCACCGACCGCCATGGTCACACCGCCCAGCACTGAGCCCCTGATCTGGCGCGGGTTGATGATCTGCCCCACGTCAAAGACCGAGGTGAACTTGTCCACAAAGATCTTGCCGGTCTTCTTCTCAATGCGGATCTCCGCGGCAGTAGCCCCGAAGGTGTAATTTACCCCCAGGCTGCCCTGTCCGTTCTCGTCAGGGTTGGAATAACGCGGCAGACGCGCGTCGGAAACCGCGTGCGCGTACTCACCGATGGTGATACCGTCTGATGTGATGTAGCCGCGGCTCAGGTCAGCCACCGCCACACGGATATCCGGATCGTTGCGCAGGTAAACGTACTCACCGTTATATTCCAGGTAATCCACATCCGTCTTGAGCACCTGGGCAGCGGTATTTTTCAACACAGCGATCAACTTGTCCGCTGCGCGGATGATCGCGCGCCCGCCCTGGGTCGTGAACATCGAACCGATGGTCTGCCATTCATAGGGTGAAAGCTGGGTGTCGATCTCGTTGTATACGCGGATCTTTTCCGGCGGGATCTGCAACGCTTCAGCGGCCACCTGGCGGACAACGGTTCGCAGCCCCTGACCCACTTCAGCGCCGCCCATGCTCACGCTCACGCTGCCATCGTTGTTCAACTTCATGTAGCAGCCTTTGGTGGAAAATGGGGCGCCTTTTGGAGATTTCATCGCCGCAGCGAAACCGCGCCCGTAGTAATAATTCTCGTCCTCTTTCGGTTTTTCTGAGCTGAAGACCTTTTCTTTGACCATGTTCGAGCAGGTCATGATATCGCCGTGCGTTTTCCACATTCGTTCACCCAGCGCGTTGACCTTGCCCTCGACCAGGTAATTCATCTCACGCAGCTTGATGGGGTCCATGTTCAGCTTGCGCGCCAGCAGATCCATCATGCGTTCGGTCGCGATCTGGGCTTCCTGGTGACCGTAGCCGCGGTATGCGCCCACAGCCGGGGTGTTGGTATACACGGTGTAACCGGTGAGGTCGCAGTGCTCAAATTCATACGGACCCGCTGAATTGTGCGTGGCCGCGATGGTGATGTTCACGGCTGTATCCGCATATGCGCCGCCGGAATGCAAAAGCTCGTTCTGGATCGCCACCAGCTTGCC
>CAYWVP010000116.1:0-5869 GCA_964461605.1 uncultured Anaerolinea sp. | reverse complement strand
CCTATCCGTACTTGAGTTTGCGAGCGTCGCGCATGGATGACATGTGCGGGGCTCGTATTTCTTTCGGTGTAGAATTGTTAAGTAGGAACTAATTCTAAGTGGAGCCAAAAATGAAGATCTCAACCATTATCCTCGCTGCCGGTCAGGGCACCCGAATGTATTCGAGCCTGCCCAAAGTGCTGCATCCGCTGAATGGTAAACCGCTGGTACGTTACTCGATCGATCTGGCCAAAGGATTGGGATCGCAACGCACAGTGGTCGTGATCGGCAACGGAGCGGAGCAGGTACAAAAAGCGGTCGGGAATGCGGCTGAGTTCGCCCTGCAGCAGGAGCGCCTGGGCACGGCTCACGCTGTGCAGGCGGCTGAAGCGTTGCTGGGCGCCGAGGAAGGCTTGATCGTGGTGATCTCAGCGGACATGCCCTTATTGACTGTAGAAACCCTGCAACTGCTGGTGGATAAGCAGGTTTTCAGCGGTGGCGCGCTCAGCCTGCTGACCGTTCGCTCAGGCAACCCGCGCGGGTTTGGACGCATCATCCGCGACAGCAGCCAGGGCGTGATCGGCATCATCGAAGAAGCCCAGGCCAACCCTGAACAATTGAAGATCAATGAGCTGAATGTGGGCGCGTACTGCTTTGATAGCCGCTGGTTGTGGCAGGCGCTTAGAAAGATCAAACTTTCACCCAAAGGGGAATATTACCTGACGGATATTGTGGCCGTGGCGGTGAACGAAGGCAGGAAAGTGACGGCGCTCACCACGGAAGATGAGGAGGAAACCCTCGGCATCAACAACCGTGTGCACCTGGCGGAGGCGGAACGCATCATGCGGCGGCGGGTAAACCGCGCGTACATGCTGGCGGGTGTTACCATGACCGACCCGGAATTGGTGTACATTGAGGAAACGGTGAAGATCGGCAGGGATACTGTGCTGCTGCCCAACACGCGCCTGACCGGCAGTACGGTGATCGGAGAGGGCTGTGAGATCGGACCGGATACCATCATCAGCAATTCCAGCATCGGGGATCACTGCCATTTGCTGGCATCGGTGATCGAAGGGGCTATGGTGGAGGATGAGGTGGGTATGGGACCCTTCTGCCACCTGCGCAAGGGGGCGCACCTGGGGCGCGGTGTGCATATGGGCAACTTTGGCGAGGTGAAGGATTCTCACCTGATGGCTGGCGTGAAGATGGGACATTTTTCATACATCGGGAACGCTAATATTGGCGAGAATGTCAACATCGGCGCAGGTACGATCACCTGCAACTATGATGGGGAACATAAACACCCTACTGAGATCGGTGAAAACACCTTTATCGGGTCGGATACCATGCTGGTCGCGCCGTTGAAGATCGGCAGGAATGCCAAAACCGGGGCTGGCGCGGTGGTGACGCACGACGTGGCGGATGGCGAAGTGGTGGCAGGGGTACCTGCCAGAGTGATGAAGAAGAGGGAAGATTAATTGACAGCCTGGATATTGCTCATCGTTTTTTTTCTGCTTGACCTGTTTGTTGCGATCACACGAGCGGCGATGCTGAACGCGCGCCTGCCTCAACTGATCGACCAGGGCACTGAAGATAAGGAACAGCTGGAAAGGACCATCCGCATCCTGGAGAAAAATCGCCTGCGCGCGACGCTGCGCTTCCTGGTGGGATTGCTGCACGCGCTGGTTCTGGCGTGTGCCTGGATACTGGTGGAACGTTCCATAGTAGAAATATCATTTGCCGGCATGTTGGGTATTTTTGCGCTGATCCTGGTGATCCTGATCGGGTTCGAATTCCTGGTAGAGCGCTTTCCACTGGGAGACCCTGAGAAATGGGCGCTGGAACTTGCTCCTGTGGCCAATTTGCTTGATCTGTTATTCAGTCCGTTGGTGGCATTGTTCATAAATCTGCAGGGTACCAGGGATTCAGTTCAACGTAACCTGGGCTCGGTCACAGAAGATGAATTGAAGACATGGGTTGAGGTGGGCGAGCCGGAAGGCGCGCTTGAACCCGATGAACGCAAGATGATCTACTCCATTTTTCAGTTCGGCGATACACTGTGCCGGGAGATCATGATTCCGCGTATTGAGGTGCTGGCGCTGGATGTAAAAACCCCGCTGCAGACAGCGATCAATCTTTTCGTGGAATCTGGTCATTCCCGCGCCCCTGTGTATGAAGACGTCATTGATAATGTCATTGGTTTACTTTATGCCAAGGACCTGCTCAAACTGCACACCACACCGGGAGACCGGCAGAACATGCGCAAGTTCCTGCGCCCGGCGTACTTTGTACCGGAATCCAAGAAGGTGGATGAGTTGCTCGCAGAAATGCAATTAAAAGGGATTCACCTGGCAGTGGTGGTTGATGAATACGGGGGGATGGCCGGATTGGTGACCCTGGAGGATATTGTCGAGGAGATCGTTGGTGAGATCCGGGACGAGTACGACGAGGACGAGGAAATGATGGTTCAGAAACTGTCCGATGAGGAGTATGTCTTCATGGGACGGGTTTCACTGGATGATTTTAACGATGCGCTCGATACTGAAATGGTGACCGATCAGACGGATACACTGGGCGGATTTTTCTACAGCCAGTTGGGGCGCGTGCCCATGGAGGGGGATGAGCTGTTCTTCGAAGGCTGGCGGCTGACCGTGAAGGAAGTGCACGGCCGGCGGGTGGGCCGCATCCAGGCGGTGAAGATGGAGATGCCGGATGAGCAGGAAAGCGAGATCGAAATTGATTGATAACGAAATGATCGAGAAACTGATCGAAACCGCCCGGCATGCCCGCAACTGGGCTTATGCGCCTTACTCCCATTACGCCGTCGGTGCAGCCCTGCTGACCGCTGGCGGCAGGATCTACGATGGTGTGAACATCGAGAACGCGGCATATCCAACCGGCATCTGCGCAGAGCGGGTGGCGATCTTTAAAGCGGTCTCAGAGGGTGAACGGGAGTTCAGCGCCATTGTGGTGATGACCGATAATGCCGGCACCCCGTGTGGTTCCTGCCGCCAGGTGATGGCGGAATTCGGGCTCGCCACGCGCGTGCTGATCGTGGACACCGCCGGAAATGTACACATCGATACGACAGTTGAAGGCTTGCTGCCCAGGGCGTTCCGTCCGGAAGACCTGATCTGAGGGCACATGCCCAGGGTGGAACGCACACTCAAGGTTGACGCGGTCGTGCTGCGTCACACGGACTGGGGGGAAGCTGACCGCCTGCTGACCCTGTTTTCGCGTGAGCAGGGCAAACTGCGCGCCATCGCCAAGGGGGTGCGCAAGATCCAGTCACGTAAAGCGGGTCACCTGGAGCCATTCACCCGGGTGGCGATCATGCTGGCAAAAGGACAGGACTTATGGATCGTGACGCAGGCTGAGGCGATCGATCTGTACCAGCCGATCCGTGAAGCGCTGCAAAAAATGGGGCAGGCAGCTTATGTGGTGGAATTGCTCGACCGCTTCACTTATGAAGAGGGGCAGAACTGGCAGCTGTATAAACTGCTGACCGAAACACTGGAAAGATTGAGCGTGGAGGAGGATGATTTCCTCCCGGTGAAGTATTACGAGATGCGCCTGCTGGATCTGATGGGGTACCGCCCGCTTTTGTTCGAATGCGCCGCCTGCGGAGAAGAGATCACCGCGCACGACCAGTTCTTCTCGGCTGACCAGGGCGGTGTGCTGTGTCCGAAATGTTCCCACCACGGGCAGAGTCAGCGGCAGATCTCGGTCGACGCGCTGCGTTACCTGCGGCACATCCAGCGCAGCACTTATAAAGAGGCTGCGCGAGCCAACCCGCCACCCGCCATCCGCCAGGAAATGGACGCCCTGCAGAATTACTACCTCACTTACCTGCTGGAACGCAAACTGAATTCCCCCGAGTTTCTCAAACAGATCAGCAAGCCCATGTAAAGCGGTTCTGAAAAAGAAGCGCATCAGTCTATCGGGGTATAATTGGGGCACTTAATTGCCGCACCTCCCGGGAGACTTGAACCAATGAATAAAGCGCTTGATTTTCAATCCGTGATCATGTCACTGCAAAAATTTTGGGCTGAACAGGGCTGCCTGATCTGGCAACCATATTACAGCCAGGTCGGTGCCGGTACGATGAACCCGGGCACCTTCCTGCGCGTGCTGGGGCCTGAACCCTGGAAGGTGGCTTATGTTGAACCGTCCGTCCGGCCGGATGACGGACGCTATGGAGAGAACCCCAACCGCTTCCAGCAGCATTACCAG
Organism: uncultured Anaerolinea sp.; assembly: GCA_964461605.1. GTDB lineage: Bacteria > Chloroflexota > Anaerolineae > Anaerolineales > Anaerolineaceae > UBA6107. Next base: position 1,657 of record CAYWVP010000116.1, on the reverse strand, counting down.
TTCCAGGTCATCCTCAAGCCGGATCCCGGCAACCCGCAGGAGATCTATCTTCGTTCACTCGAAGCCATCGGCATCGATCCGCGCGAGCATGACATCCGCTTTGTGGAAGACAACTGGCAGCAGCCGGCACTCGGCGCCTGGGGGCTGGGCTGGGAAGTTTGGCTGGACGGGCAGGAGATCACCCAGTTCACTTATTTTCAGCAGGCGGGTGGATTGGTGGTAGACCCGGTAGCCGTGGAGATCACTTACGGGCTGGAACGCATTACCATGCCGCTGCAGCGGGTGCACCATTTCAAGGAAATGCGCTGGAACGATACATTCACAGACGGCGATATCAACCTTCAAGGTGAGATAGAACACAGTAAATACTATTTTGAGGTGGCAGATGTTGACCGAATGCGTCAGCTCCTCGCGCTGTATGAACAGGAAGTGGAAGAAGCGCTGAAGAATGGTCTGGTCCTGCCGGCGTATGATTACATCCTAAAATCTTCGCATACCTTCAACATCCTGGATACACGCGGAGCGGTGGGTGTGACCGAGCGGCAGGCCATGTTCGGCCGCATGCGCGATATGGCGCACCGCGTCTCGGAAGCATACGTGGGGCAAAGGCGTGAGCTGGAATTTCCGTTCCTGAAGAAAGAATCTGCACCAGTACAGATCAGCACAGTCGAGGCAACTTCGATGAATTACCCGACTGTGGCGGCGGATTTTCTGCTGGAGATCGGAACAGAGGAGCTGCCGGTCGCAGACCTGCAGAGCGCGCTGGAGCAGCTCGCTGCGCGAGTACCAGGGTTGCTGGATGAATTGCGGCTGACGCACGGCGCAATCGCGGTGGTTGGCACCCCGCGCCGGCTGGTTGTGATGATAGAAAAGCTTGCCGCACTGCAGCAGGAGAAGGAAACCCTGGTCAAGGGACCACCTGCCAGCCGCGGTTTTGACGAAAATGGACAACCCACCCGTGCGGCGGAAGGATTCGCCCAGGGTAAGGGTTTGAGCGTGAACGACCTGCAAACACGGGAGATCGACGGTGGTTCCTACCTGGTGGCGGTTGTGAAGGAAGCCTGTCATCCGGCACACAAGGTACTGAAGGACGCCCTTACCAAATTGGTTGAGGGGATCAAATTTGACAAAACGATGCGCTGGAACCATACCAACGTTCCCTTCTCGCGGCCGGTACGCTGGCTGCTTGCGCTGCACGGTGAAGGTGCCGTGCCGTTTGAATTCGCCGGGCTCACAGCCGGTAACGTGACGCACGGGTTACGCTTCCATGAGCCGGCCAGCAAAGCGGTCCGATCACTGGATGAATACCGGGCATATCTCAACAGCCAGGGGATTCTGCTGGACCCGCAGGAACGCCGCGATACGATCCGTGCGCAGGTCAACCGCTTGTGCACTGAAGTGGGCGGTTCGCCGGTTATAGACGAGGGGCTGCTGGATGAAGTGAATCAACTGGTGGAAGCACCGACCGCGTTGCTGGGTAAATTTGACCCCTCGCACCTTGAACTTCCGGCGGATGTGCTGATCTCGGTGATGAAAAAACACCAGCGGTATTTCCCGGTGTTCGATGCCTCTGGAGCGCTGCTGCCCTATTTCATCGCTGTGCGCAACGGGGATGGGCGCGGGCTGGATGTGGTGACCGATGGCAATGAACAGGTGA
>CAYWVP010000115.1:1430-5878 GCA_964461605.1 uncultured Anaerolinea sp. | reverse complement strand
CTGGTTGAAATGGCAGGCGGCGTTCCCGTTTGGAAGGAAGTTCCTGCCGACGGGTGGACGGTCGTCACCATTGAACAGATCGCCGCGTGGAACCCTGACGCTACCTTCATCATCCATTACCAGGGTAAAGCTGTTGAAGTGGTCGAGAACCTGAAGACCGATGCCAACTGGATGCTGCTCGACGCGGTGAAAAATGAGCAGCTTTACGCCTTCCCGCTGGACTTTCAAAGCTGGGACCAGCCCGACACGCGTTGGACGCTTGGACTCGCCTGGATGGCGGCAAAATTGCACCCCGATCTTTTCCCGACATTTGACCTGCTGGAGGAAACCAAATCTTTTTACAGGGATTTCTATGGCTTGAATGACAGTGTTATCATGGAAAAAATCGTTCCGCTGATAAAAGGTGATATCCAGTAAATTGAAAAGGTGCACAATAAACAACTTGTGAAGCAACGAAAACTCTACTTCGCTCTCCTGCTGGTACTTCTGCCTTTGCTGGTTTTGGGTATCTCCGTCTTTATCGGAAGGTACCCAAAACCCTTGTTCATGCCCATATCGGTATTGTTTGATGATGAACTTGGCCGGAACCTGGTCTTAAACCTGCGCATACCCAGGTTGATCACCTCCGCGCTGCTGGGGATGTCGCTGGCGACAGCCGGCGGTGTCATGCAAATGCTGTTTCGCAACCCCCTGGTCGAGCCGGGATTCCTCGGGGTGACCCAGGGTGCCGGGTTTGGCGCGGCGCTGAGCATTCTCTTTCTGTCAACCTCCCCCCTGGTGGTTGAGCTTTCCGCCACAGCTTTCGCAGTGATTGGTTTGTTATTCTCCTATTTCATCGCCCGGCGCGTCCGGTTTGGCGGCTGGGTGCTGCGGCTGGTGCTTTCCGGTATCGCGGTTTCAGCACTCTTTTCCGCGGGTCTCGGAATCCTCAAGTACATGGCGGATCCCACCTCACAATTACCCGAGATCGTCTTCTGGCTGCTTGGCGGGCTCTGGTCGGTCACGTGGAACGATCTTTTGTACATTCTGCCGGTGGTGGTGATCGGACTGGTGATCATCTTCCTGATGCGCTGGCGGCTCAACCTGCTCTCGCTCAGTGACGAGACCGCTTTCTCGCTTGGGGTCTCCGTCGGCAGGGAACGCGCTCTGCTCCTGGCCGCGAGTGTTGCGGTGACCGCTGTCGTCGTTTCTGTGGCAGGCATCGTCGGGTGGATCGGGTTGATCATCCCGCATATTGCGCGCCGCATCGCCGGTGCCAATGCGGCCGCCTTCATTCCAGTCAGCATGTCGCTTGGAGCCGTGTTTGGCATCATAAGCGATGACCTGGCACGGACGCTGATGATGGGTGAGATACCGCTGGGCATCATTACTTCATTGATCGGTGCGGGAGTATTTATTATCATGATGACCTCGCGCAGGATGAGGATCTCAAGATGACATCCGCTATCCTCCAGGTTAACGCCATCACTTTCACCTATAACACAACCAACCAGGCGGCGATCAATAAAGTCACCTTTGGGATTCGTCCCGGTTCGGTAACCGCCATCCTGGGACCCAATGGAGCAGGTAAAACCACCCTCCTCCACCTCCTGTTGGGTTTGCACCCCCCAACGAGCGGCTCGATCCTGTTAAACGATAAACCCCTCAAGCAGTACACACGTCACGAGCTCAGCCAGCGCATCGGGCTTGTCCCACAAACCGAGTACGTCCCCTTTGCGTATAACGTGCTCGAGTACGTAATCCTCGGACGTGCCCCATACCTGGGGCCATTGGATATGCCGGGTGATGAAGACCTGCGTATCGCCCATGAAGCGATCCGTGAGGTCGGCATCAGCCACCTTGAAAATCGGGTGATCCCGGAACTGAGCGGCGGAGAACTGCAACTGGTGCTGCTGGCCCGGGCTTTGTGCCAGCAACCAACAGTCCTGCTGTTGGATGAACCCACCTCACATCTCGACCTCGCCAACCGCAACCACACACTACGCATCCTGGATCGTTTGCGGCGGAACGGTACGACGATCATCTTCAGCACGCATGACCCTGAAGCGGCCGCCCTCATCGCCGACCACCTGGTGCTGATGCGCGCCGGTGAGGTACTGGACTCCGGTGACCTCGACCAGGTATTTACCTCCGAAATTCTCAGCAGGGTGTACGGTACGAACGTTGAGGTGGTCCCGATCAATGGATTGCGGGTGGTCAAATCAATGGGACGGCTCGAAGCGTGAAACTCGGCCGGATCTTTCTGCTTTGCGGGAGTAGCGGCAGCGGGAAAACAACTACTCTGCTGCGTGTGCTTGAACGGTTAAAACCGTTGAAACTGGATTATCGGGGTATCATCTGCCCACCCGGTTTTACCAACGACGAAAAAACTTACATTGAGATCATGGACGTTGCATCCGGGGAAACCCGCCGGCTGGCGGAGATCAATAACGACCAGACGAATACTCTGGCCACCGCCAGGTGGAAACTGGCACCGAGGGCAGTAGATTGGGGCAACCTGATCCTGCAGAGGTCAACACCGTGCCATATTCTATTTGTGGATGAAATCGGACCAATAGAATTCGATCGTGGGGAAGGCCTGGTCGAGGGGTTCAACGTCATTGATAAACGTGATTACCAGGTCGCAATGGTGACGATCCGTCCCTCGCTGTTGGAAAAAGCGCTGCAGCGCTGGCCGGAGGCAAGAGTCATTCAAGTTGACCGGGAAAACCAACCCGCATCGATCGATCGGCTTTACAATGAGGCTGTTGCTACAGCCTGAAAGCAGCTGATTTGCAACCAAATCTCCGATAAAGCGTAAATGGTTCATCATGAAAAATATTTATCGATTACTGCATAATATCCCGATTCCTGGCAGGAAGAAAAAGGTCGGCCTGGCTTTGAGCGGCGGTTCCACCTACGGGGCAGCCCACGTGGGCGTGATGCAGGTGCTGGAAGAAAACGGCATCCGTCCGGACATCATCGCCGGTACCAGCGCTGGTGCCCTGGTCGGTGCAGCTTATTGCGCAGGCGTGCCGCTGAACGAGATCGAAACGCTGTTCAGGACGATGGGCTGGCCTTCATTGTTGAAGATCTCCATCCGCAATTCTCTTTCCATTTTTGATACACAGCCAATGGAGGATTTTCTGCGCAAGAAGATCGGTGATATCGAGTTCAAAGACCTCAAGATTCCTTTTGCGGCCGTCGCCTGTGATATCCAAACGGGAGAAAAAGTCGTGCTCAACTCAGGTCCTCTGGCACCAGCCGTGCGCGCCAGCGCCGCCATACCGGGATTGTTTTCGCCGGTGGAGATCGATGGACGGCTGCTGGTGGACGGCGGGATCGTTGATAACCTGCCGATCGAACAGGTTTATACGATGGGTGCTGATTACGTGATCGCCAGTGATGTTTCAAAACACGGCGTGACCAACAAGAAACTGGAAAACCCGTTCGAGATCCTGCTGGCAATGACCTACATCATGCAGGCGCGCGCAGCCCTCCCCAACGAGGATGAATGTGATTGCTACATCCGGCCAAAGGTCACTCAGTATTCCTCGTGGGGTTTCAAAGAAGTTCCACAATTACTGGATGCCGGGCGGGAGGCAACGCTGCCGCACATTGCCAGGCTCAAGCGAAATCTGCGACTAAAATAAACCCGCGAAATGCTTCAGGGTAATCATCTACCTGTGGTGCTGCTCTGCACAACAAAATGGATGGTCCAAGTCACGACCATCCATTTCAGATTTTCCCCCTGCAGCGAAGTCCATGTCTACCCCGTGGAGGTAGATAAAAATAATTATTGCTCCTTCTTATCACCGTCGAATAACGATAAAAACAAATTCACGACATCCGGATCGTAAGCTTTTCCGGAATTTTTAATTAATTCCTGAATTGCCTCTGAATGGGTTCGTTTCGCCTGGTAAGGGCGCCCCTCGGTCATGGTGGAATAAGCGTCGACCACAGCCAGGATCCTGCCACCCAACGGGATTTCATCCCCGGTGAGTCCCTGGGGATAACCAGTGCCATCAACTCTCTCGTGGTGGGTCAGCACGAATGGAGCGATGCTTTCCAGCCCTGATACGCCGCGTACGATCTGGGCACCGATTTCCGGGTGCATCTTCATAACTTCCCACTCTTCATCAGAGAGCGGGCCGGTTTTCTTGAGGATAGTATCCTCTACACCGATCTTGCCAATATCATGCAACAAGGCAGCCCAGCACAGTTCCCGCGTCTCTCTAACGGAAAGCTGGTAATGGTTTGCCATCTGTTCTGATAATGACGCCATTAACTTACTGTGGGAAGCACTGTGTAAATCGCGAGTCTCCAGGGTTTTGGAGAGTGCGATCACAGTCTCGATCGATAGGGTTTCGAGCTGGTCGCTCATTTGGGCGCGGTGGATTGCGTTGGAAAGCTGGTCTGAGATGAGGTCCACCATGTAGTAAGAGTCCTCCGAGAGAATTTTGCTGCCA
>CAYWVP010000115.1:0-1330 GCA_964461605.1 uncultured Anaerolinea sp. | reverse complement strand
CGTCCGTTCAAGTCCATCAGGATGATGCGGCAATAATCGACCTCAAGGATATCGACGATGTAACTGGATGCGTTCTCCACCAGATCCTCCAGCGTATCCGAGCCCATCAGGAAGTGGCTCAGATCAGAAAGACTGACCCACTTTTCCTTCACCTGGGGCGGCATCGCACGACCCTTGCGTCTATATGATTGCGCAATTCCATCAACAAATTGAGTCATCAATAAGACCCTTCAAGACAAATAATTATACGCTCGCGAAAAAACGCTTGCGTGAATAAGTACGTTTAAGACTAATTATTCCGGAATCGCGATGGCAGATCGTGCCATTGCGGAATTCATTTGGCGGGCAAATTCAGCCAGGGTGGATACGCGGATCGATGAGATCCTGCGAGTCTCGTCCACGCCCAGGTGAAATGCTTCTCCACCAAATCCATTCCGAATAGCCATTCCGGGATTGGTTAATAATAACTTGCGGAATTTCTCATTGACCACGGCTGCGGTCAGGATTTTTGAGTATTCGCGTTCCTTCTGTAAAATGCTTTCATCGTGATGATGATAATCTTGAAAGATGTTACTCATTTTGGTTCTCCTTGTTCTTATCCTGTTCTTTTCCACCTAACGACCACAACAACCAGACGATCCCGATGAAGATCAGCAGATCTCCTAAGCTGAAGGCAACCCGGTAATTGATCCAATCGGGAAGGGTTAACCGGTCTGAAAGGAACCACAAGCGGGTCGTTTCCGGGTTCAGCACAATGTCCTTGCTGTAACCAAGACGTTCACCGAGCTTCCAGAAAGGTTCAGCTGCTGCGGGAAATAATTTTTGGACCGTTGCCGGGCTGATCGGCATCCAACCACCGTTCAGCAGGATCACGCCTGCATTGAGCAGGAAACCGGCTGTTACTGGCCAAAAACTGGTTTTGCGGATGTTAAAGAGCGAAAAAGCAATCAGGATGATGAGTGAGATGATAAAGAGAATTGATGCGGCTCGATCGGGTATGCGAGAGCGGGTGGCTGGAAAAAAGAAGATCAAAAACTGGGGAATGAATGCCAACAGCACCAAACCCGGTGCTCGAAGGTCGTACACTCTGTAGTTCCGCTTTTTTATCCATGCTCTGCCCAGGCCGAGGATCAATCCAATCAGGACGGCGGCGACAAGGACCATTTAAGGTCGATTATCCACCGACTGAGCCAGTGCACATGGGTGCGCCAGCTGCGAGGATGAAAAGAACAAGGGTGAGGATGAACATGAACATGCGAACCTTGCTGCTCATCTTGCCAGAGAACAATACAACATTGCGGGACAGTGATTTCATGAGAGACTCCTTGTG
>CAYWVP010000114.1:0-5938 GCA_964461605.1 uncultured Anaerolinea sp. | reverse complement strand
TGGTTCATCTGCAGGCTGCCAGCTGAGTTTGAAATGCCACCCCCGAAAGTTCCGGCAGTATTGCCATTGAAAGTTACATTAACCAATACCGGATCGCTCGAATAATTGTACAGCCCGCCTCCGCGCTCTGAAGCGCTATTGTCTGAAAAGGTGATATTTGACAAGGCGGGATCGCTGTTGTTGTTATTCAGACCGCCTCCGCTTATCGCTGAGTTTCCGGCAAAGATGACGTCATTCAGCGTGGCGTGGGTGTAGGAGTTGTACATACCGCCGCCAAAATTGGCGGATGAGTTGCCAGTAAACTGCACGCGGGTGAGAACCGGATGGCTGTTGGAAACGAACATGCCTCCGCCCTCACTCACCGAGTTATTCCCACTGAACACCACATCGGTGAGGGTTAAGTTGCAGTAATCCACCACATACAATCCACCGCCGCGATGTGTGGCGGAATTATCCGTAATCGTTACGTTGGTAAGGGTGGGACTGCTGTATTCCCAGTTGTAAATACCACCGCCGCGAACAGCGGAATTACCGGAAATTTCAATATTTTTCAGTGTGGGGCTGCTCGTGTTATTGTCAATCGCACCGCCATATAGTTCGCTGCTGTTCCCGGTAAACGTGGAATCAGATATGACCGGATCGCTGGTGGAATTAAAAATTGCACCACCGTGTTCCTTCGCAACGTTGTTATTAAAGGTCGCGTTGGTAATAGATCCATCGCTATCGTAGAAATAGACTGCCCCCCCGCGTTCCTTCGCGAAGTTATCCTCGAATAAGGCATTGGTGATCGAGGTTGTACTGCCCGATGAGCTTAAAATCCCTCCTCCACCTTTGGCGGAATTGCCGGTAAAAGTAATGTCCTGCAGGGACAGTATTCCTCCGGCGAAGTAGATCCCGCCGCCGCTCGTTCCTGCCGTGTTGTCTGTGAAGGTTCCGCCGGTCAGCTGGACATCGCTGGAGAAGTTGTTCATTCCGCCACCCAAAAGCTCTGCATTATTGCCGGTGAAGGACACATTGGTCATTGTGGCAGTGCTGTCATAGTTGTACAAACCACCGCCCCGCTCTCCTGCAGTATTGTTGGTGAAGGTTGCATTGGAAAGGGTCAGGTTGCTGGTGTGGTTAAGAAATCCACCCCCGAACTTCCCGCTGGAATTTGCCGAAAAATTTACTGTGTCCAGGGTGATCGTGCTTGCCTTGATAAATACGGCGCCTCCCTGGTAGGTCGAATTGTTGTTGCGGAAGATGAGATTGGCGAAATTAGCCGTGCAGGAGTAACAGTAAATCCCACCGCCCATGTCGTGCGGGCTGGCGCCGTTCGCGTTCCCGTTGCTGATCTTGAACCCGTCTAGCACCGAGTTATTGCCGATCCCGGCAGCGTTCACCACGTGGTAGCTGTTGTCGGTTGGAACCCCGGGTGTGCCGATATCGCCGCTCAAGACCGTGACATTGCCAGCCGGGTTGCGCTGAGAGAGAAGTGTTTCTGTGCCGGCGAAACCACCGTAGATGGCGACACCGCTTTTTAACTTGAAACTGATCGTGCGGTCCGCGCTGGTGGTGGGTTTGTAAGTGCCCTGAGCGACCCATACCTGATCTCCGGTCTGTGCCAGGCTGAGCGCATATTGCAGCGAGCAACTGTTACTCCAGGACTCCCCGCAAACACCGCTCGTGCTGCCGTTTTCCTTAACCCGGTAGATCGCCCCGGCAGCATTGGCAGTGCCGATGGGGAATATACTGATGACCAGCCCTATGGTCAGTATTGTTTTCAGTAAAGTGGATTTTATGGATTGACTCATATAGATACCTTTAATAGAAGATGCATTCAGATTATCCTATAGTTTCCCTTACTACTAACTTACACCACTTCAACGCACAAAATTGTTAAGTGCACACCTGTCTGCCGGTATGTGGCAGCGCCTGAAGGGTGTGGAAAGTGAATCACAGGTGGAATTGATATAATGGAAGCATGAGCCGAGATGGAGAGCAAACATTGCCTTCCGTCCCCGTTTATCATCTTCATTAAAAGGATAGCCCATGGCCTCCTCTCTTACCCCGTTCTTTTACCCCTCCGGCGTGGCAGTGATCGGCGCTTCCTCCAACCCGCGCAAGCTCAGCTTCGGCATTATGCGCAACCTGGTCAATTCAACCTACACAGGCGGGATTTACCCGGTCAATCCGGGGGCGGCGGAGATCCTGGGGAAAACCAGTTACCCCGATATTTCAGCAGTACCGGACCCCGTGGACCTGGCAGTTATCGTGCTGCCGGTTTCGGCTATACCTGATACGCTGGAAGCCTGCGGCAAACGCGGGGTGAAGGCGGTGATCGTCATCTCGGGCGGATTCAAGGAAGTAGGTGCGGAAGGTGAACAGGTGGAGGCGCGCTGCCTGGAGATCATCCGTCGCTACGGCATGCGCATGATCGGCCCCAACTGTGTGGGGCTGGTCAACCTGCACTCGGGGTTGAACACCACCTTCATCTATGGTGTGCCTGATCCTGGCGGCATCGGGTTCATGGCGCAGTCAGGCGCGGTGATGGGCGGCGTGGTGGACCTGGTGCTGGGCAAGAAGGTGGGCTTTTCCCATTTCATCAGCATGGGCAACGAGGCGGATGTGACCGAGACCGACCTGATGGAGTTCCTGGCGGAGGACCCGCACACGCGGGTGATCGCCGCCTACGTGGAGCAGATCAAGGACGGCCGGCGCTTCCTGGAGGTAGCCCAGCGCGTTTCACGCATCAAACCCATCGTGCTGCTCAAGGGCGGGCGCTCCAGCGCCGGGGCACGCGCAGTTTCCTCGCATACCGGCTCCCTTGCCGGGTCTTACGCGGCCTACCAGGCGGCTTTCCGGCAGGCGGGGGTCATCGAGGTGGGCAGTCTGAACGAACTTTTCGAGGTGGCGCTGGCGCTGGACTTTCAGCCGCTGCCGCGCGGGCGCCGCACGGTGATCATCACCAACGCCGGCGGCCCGGCGGCGCTGGCCTCTGACGCGCTTTCAGCCAACGGGTTGACGCTGGACGACCTCGAACCGGAAACCCGCCGGACATTGCGCGCGGCACTCAACCCGAGCGCGCAGGTGGGCAACCCGGTGGACATCCTCGGCGGAGCCGAGCCGCCCGATTACGCGCTGTGTGTGAGAACCCTGTTGCAGGATAAGAACGTGGATATCATCCTGCCGCTGCTGGTACCCCAGGCACTGGTCAACCCTGCCGGGGTGGCGCAGGCGATCGTGGACGAGAGCCGCGGCAGCGACAAGACCGTGCTGGCTTGCATCATGGGCGACCTTTCTGTTGACGAGGCGCGCCTGGTGCTGCACGAAAGCCGCATCCCCATGTACACCAGCCCCGAAGCGCCGGCGGCTGTGCTGCGCAACATGTTGTACTACCGTGAGTACATTGAACAGCCGGGGTCAGAGCCAACAGTGCCAGGTTGTATCGACCGTACCGCGGCAGAAGGCATCCTGGCCGCTGTGCATGGCAAAGACAGCCTGGGCGAAGCACTTACCCGCCCGTTGCTGGCGGCTTACGGCATCCCGCAGGTAGAAGGCGGCTTTGCAGGAACCGCGAAGCGGGCTGCCGAGATCGCTGAACGCATAGGATACCCGGTGGTGATGAAGATCGTCTCGCCGCAACTCCTGCATAAATCGGATGTCGGCGGCATCCGGCTCGACCTGGCGGACCGCGAAGCTGTGACCGACGCATATAATTCGATGATGGGAGAGATCGGTGCAGCGCGGCCGGACGCGCACCTGGAAGGGGTGATGGTGGAGAAGATGGCACCGCGCGGGCAGGAGGTCATCATCGGTATGAAACGCGACCCGGGCTTCGGCCCGTTGATGATGTTCGGACTGGGCGGGATCTACGTGGAGCTATTCAAAGACGTGGCGTTCCGCGTTGCACCGCTCAGTGCGGAAGAGGCACGGCGCATGATCACCGAGACGCGCGCCGGACGATTGTTGACCGGTTTCCGCGGTCAGCCCCCCGCTGACCTGGACGCGGTGGTGGACGTCATTCTGCGCCTCAACCGGTTGGCACTGGACTTCCCGCAGATCGAGGAAGCCGAGGTGAACCCGCTGCTGGTCTTTGCGGAAGGAGAAGGCGCGCTGGCGCTGGATGGAAGGATAATCTTAAAAAACTGTTAATTCGGATAATCATGTCATATTTACATTGAATTGTGCTATACTGAGGTACAGACCTTCTGCTGGTTGCCCCCCTCAACCAGTAGAAGGTCGCTTTTTAACCATTTTCTAATATTTCTCTTAACAAAATTTAATTTTCCCGTCCTATTAATTAAGTTGTAACCTATCTCAACCTAATTAAGGAGGTAACTATGAGTGCAGCAGATCTATTACGACGACCCAACCGGGTCAACCGCCTCGCCCTCCGTCGAGAGGGGGAGAGCCCCATGCTGGCCATCCAGAATGAGATGAACCGCATGTTCGACCAGTTCTTTGCCGAGGACTTTCCGTTCTCCACACGGCTGATCACCCGCCCGGGAATGGATTTCTTCCCGAAGTTGGACATCAGCGAGTCGGAAGGCGAATACAAGGTCACCGCGGAACTGCCGGGGATGGACGAGAAGGACATCCAGATCCGGCTGGAGAAGGACTCGCTGATCCTGAGCGGGGAGAAGAAAACCGAATCAGAAGAGAAGGAAAAGACCTTCCACCGCATCGAGCGCAGCTACGGTTCCTTTGAGCGCGTGATCCCCTTTGACTCTCAGCTGGATGAGGACAAGGTGAGCGCGGTCTTCAAGAACGGCGTGTTGACCATCTCCCTGCCCAAGGCTGGAGATGCCATCCGCAAGACACGCCAGATCGAGATCAAGAAGGGCTGAAGCGGGCAGTACGACCCCCCATTGATGATACAATCCTCCCGGGTACATGCCCGGGAGGAACTTTATGGTTAACCAGGATGATCGCGAGAAGATGCAGGTGAACCGGCGTTACTGGGAGGATGTGGTGCCGGTGCATGCAGCATCTTCCTTCTATAATGTGGATGGTTTCAAGGCCGGCGGGATCACGCTGGATGAACTGGAGCGCGGCGAGGTGGGTGATGTGACCGGCAAATCCCTGCTGCACCTGCAGTGTCACTTCGGGCTGGACACCCTTTCTTGGGCACGGCTGGGGGCGCGGGTGACCGGCGTGGATTACTCGGAGGCGGCTGTGCAAAAAGCGCGCGACCTGGCCGGAGAGTGCGGGCTGCAAGCCAGCTTTACCTGCTGCAATGTGTATGACCTGCCGCAGCAGCTGCATGATCAATTTGACATCGTGTTTACTTCTTACGGTGTGCTCTGCTGGCTGTCGGACATCCGCGAGTGGGCGCGCATTGCCGCTTCTTACGTGAAACCAGGCGGTTTCTTCTACATCGCGGAGTTCCATCCGTTCGCGTATGTGTTCGATGATGAAGCCGATCATTTGGCTTACCGCTACCCGTATTTTGCGAAGCAACCCATACGTTGGGAGCTAGCCGGTACTTACACCAGCCCGGAAGATCAGCTGGATAAACATGTGGATTATGAGTGGACCTACCGGGTGGGAGAGGTGGTCACAGCGCTCATTGACGCCGGGCTGCGCCTGGAATTTCTGCATGAACATCCGTTCACCGTGTATCAACAGCTGCCTTTCCTCGAGAAGACCGGGCAAATGCGGTGGGAGTTCCCCGGAGGAACACAGCCCATCCCCTTGATGTTCTCGCTTAAAGCCGTCAAACCGGCCAACTGAATCTTCCGGTTAATTGTTTCCACTAAACTGATTTGATTATCGATCGGAGATCTTCTCGAGCGCTTCGCGGGTGAGGACGTGCCACTGGTGCGGGTTTTCGCGGCTGGCGGGTTCCAGCAGCAGCACGGATTTGCCATCGCGCAGGATGGGGGTGGGCGCATCCCCCAGGTATACGAGATCGCGTTCCAGCGGGCGGCGACCGTGCGTGTTCTCCACGCGGTCG
>CAYWVP010000113.1:1631-5985 GCA_964461605.1 uncultured Anaerolinea sp. | reverse complement strand
AAGCAGTTCGGTAATCTCTACGAAGACATGGTCGCCGAGATCAGGGCAGCCGGCAAGATCTCTGACCCTGAAGAACGCCAGGCACATTATGACACCATCAACCAGATGCTCAAGGATAATGTCATGATGATCCCGGTCGCCAACGGCGGTTCCTCCACCGTTTTCGCGGCCAATGTTGAAGGTGCCCACTCCAGCCCCCTGGGCAATGAAGTCTTCAGCGTGATGAGCAACGGCACCGATACCCTCGTCTGGATGCAGAACGGCGAACCCAATGCGTTGTGGTGTTCTGACGAAACTGACGGCGAGACCCTGCGTGCTTGCGAGCAGGCTTACGAACCCCTGCTGGCCTTCGCTGTTGGTGGAACTGATGTCATCCCCTCGCTCGCCGAGAGCTATGAGGCAAATGCTGAACTGACCGAGTACACCTTCAAGCTGCGCCAGGGCGTTACTTTCCACAATGGTGCCACATTTGAGGCTAATGACGTAGTGGCGACCTTCGCTTCCCTCTGGGATGCTGCCAGCCCGAACCACATTGGTCGCACGGGAAGCTTCGAGTACTTCGGCGCGTTCTTCGGTGGACCCATCAATGCTGAAACCGTGGATGCAGAACTGGTCGATACCGACGGACTGCTCTCACTGACCGCCCCCAGCTGCGATTATGGTGGTGAGTTCTCCTCCATCGCTGCTGTGGACCCTGGCACTGTCAAGTTCACCCTGTGCTACCCCGATCCCGCCTTCCCCTCCAAGGTCGCCTTCTCCGTCTTCAGTATCCTGGATAAGGATCACCTGGATCTGACCAAGGGTGATTCCGTTGCCATCAGCGACAATCCAAATGGTACCGGCCCCTACATGGTGAAAACGTGGAACCGCGGTGACAGTGTGGTCTTCGAAGCCTTCCCCGGTTACTGGGGTGAGCCCGCCAAGACCGCCAACCTCATCTTCCGCTGGTCAGAGCAGTCTGCGCAGCGTCTGCTTGAGTTGCAGGCTGGCACCGTTCACGGCATCGACAATCCCGGTCCGGACGATATTGCTTCCGTCGAGGCTGATTCTAACCTCACGCTCTATCCCCGCAACGGGTTCAACATCTTCTACATAGGCTTCAACAACACAATCGCGCCGTTTGACAACCTGCTTGTGCGCCAGGCTGTTACCTATGCCATCGACCGCGCCCGCATCGTTGATCAATACTACCCGGTTGGCTCGAGTCTCTCTGACTCCTTCGTTCCTGCCTTTGTCTACCCCGGCGCCAGCCCCAGTATCCCCTGGCTGGAGTTCGACCAGGCTAAGGCCAGGGAACTGCTGACCGAAGCCGGCTATGCCGTCAAATAATCTCTAACTGTACTTTTGGATGGGGTTGGCATTCTCCGACCCCATCCAAACCTCTTTATTGAAGGCTGCATCATGACCCAATTCATCACGCGAAGGTTGTTACTTTTAATCCCCGTCTTGCTCGGGGTGGTGCTGGTCACCTTTCTGATTGTGCGCCTCATTCCCGGCGATCCCTGCGTGACCATGCTGGGTGAGCGTGCCACTCCGGCCAAGTGCGAGGTTTTCCTCGAACGCTATGGACTGAACGACGACATTTTTACCCAATTCTGGCGTTTCTTGTTCAACCTTTTCAAAGGGGACCTGGGTGATTCCATCCGTTTTACCCGTCCCGTCACCACCCTCATCGCTGAGCGCCTGCCGTTGACGATGGAGCTGACGCTGCTCGCGATGATATTTTCCACCACGGTGGGAGTGTTGCTTGGCGTGATCTCTGCTCTTAAACGCAACACTTTCATCGATACGATTACTATGATCATTGCCAATATCGGTGTTTCCATGCCGGTCTTCTGGTTGGGGCTCTTGCTGGCGTACTTTTTTGCCCTCACTTTAAAAGGAACACCGTTTGCTCTTCCGCCTTCCGGCAGGTTCTCAGCCGGCCTTTCGCCCGTTGATCTTGCCCAGTTCTGGGGACTCGAAAACCCCACCGGTTTCAAAGCGTTCATCCTGCAATTGATGTCCAACACTGTTTTTGTTAATGTGATCTTTACCGGCGATTGGAAACTCTTCTGGGATTCCCTCAAACACCTCATCCTTCCCGCGCTGGCGGTGGGGACGATTCCCATGTCCATCATCGCCCGCATGACGCGCTCGAGCCTGCTCGAGGTCGTCGGTCTTGATTACATCCGGGCGGCGCGTGCCAAGGGCATGGTCGAACGTCGTGTGATCAGCAAACACGCCATGCGCAACGCGCTCATCCCCATTGTCACCATCATCGGTATCGAAACCGGCAGCCTGCTCTCAGGTGCGGTGCTTACCGAAACCGTGTTCAATCTGCCCGGTTTTGGCACCGGCCTGATCTCCGCCATCCTCGCGCGCGATTACCCGGTCGTCCAGGGGTTTACCCTCGTCATTGCTCTCATCTTTGTTTTGGTCAACCTGATCGTCGATATTTCATACGCCTACCTTGATCCCCGCATCAGGTTGGATTAAGGGAGCCGCCATGGAAAACAACTCTGAACTCTCCCAGGTCGTCGCTTCAACCCGCCGTTCTCCCACGCGCGAAGCGCTGCGCCACCTGCTGCGCCATAGTTCCGGCCGGGCTGGCATTATCATCCTTGGCCTGCTCATCCTCATCGCTATTTTCGCGCCAGTCATCGCCCCGCATGATCCCACCCAGATCCTGCGCGAATCGAGAAGGCGCACACCTCCATGTATACACCTGTTGGGCTGCCCGGCTGATGAACCTCAGCATCTATTTGGTGTAGACGGCAACAGCCGCGACCTTTTCTCCCGTGTCATCTTCGGCTCGCGCTTGTCCCTGCAGATCGGTATCGCCACCATGGCTTTCGCCATCCTCATCGGCACCCTCATCGGAGCTGTCTCGGCTTACGCCGGCGGCTGGCTGGATAACCTGCTCATGCGCATCATGGACGTGCTGATGGCTTTTCCAAGCCTGCTGTTGGCGATTGCCATCGTCTCCATCCTCGGCACCGGGCTCATCAACGCCTTGCTGGCCATCGGTATTGTTTCCATCCCGCGCTTTGCCAGGCTGGTGCGCTCCACCGTGCTTACCGTAAAAGATCTTGAATTCGTGCAGGCTTCGCGCGCCATGGGCGCTTCTGGAATGCACATCCTCTTCAAACGCATCCTGCCTAACGCGGTCACCCCGCTCATCGTGCAGGGCACTCTCGGCATCGCCACCGCCATCCTCGACGCTGCCGCGCTCTCCTTCCTTGGCTTGGGTGCCGAGCCGCCGCGTCCCGAATGGGGTCTCATGCTGGGCGAGGAGAAGAACAGCATCTTCAGCGCGCCGCACCTGGTCATCTTCCCCGGTATCGCCATTATGCTCACCGTGCTCGGTTTCAACCTGCTGGGTGACGGCATGCGCGACACCCTCGACCCGCGTCTGACGCGGGCGGGTAAATAGTCAGCTGCCAATATCGTTTATAAGGCGCGCCACCGACGCGCCTTTTTTATTGGGGGTTATTGACACAAAACAGGTAAAAAAACTCCGAAAAAGGGTTACAATGGGGTATGTTGATTGGTTAAGGAGGAAAAAATGACTACTGAAAAATCTGTATTATCCCCTTTGCAGCGTGAAGCGCTGTTGGCAGCTTTGAAAACCCGTTTTGAGAAGAATATGCAGCGCCATCCTGATCTATTGTGGGTGGACGTACTGTCGCGATTGGAAGCCAATCCCGAAAAACTCTGGTCGCTGAATGAGATGGAAACCTCCGGCGGTGAGCCGGACGTGGTGGGGCGGGAACTCCAGGCCAGCGGGATAATCTTCTTTGATTGTTCCGCTGAAACCCCCGATCGGCGCAACATCTGTTATGACCGCGCAGCGCTCGAGAAAAGAAAAGAGCACAAACCCGCCACCAGCGCGCTCGACATGGCGGCTGAGATGGGTGTGGAGATCCTCACCGAAGAACAATACCGCTTTTTACAAACGCTCGGTGAGTTTGATCTGAAGACCTCCAGCTGGGTGAAGACCCCGCCTGAAATCCGCAAGCTTGGCGGTGCGCTTTTCTGCGACCGCCGCTACGATCATGTTTTTACTTATCACAATGGTGCTGACTCTTATTACGGCGTGCGCGGTTTCCGTGCCTCGCTGCTGGTCTGAATTTCGCCCGCTTTCCACTGATTATATAAAAAACCAAATCGTTATATAATCATGAAAAAGGAGGTAACACATGAAAGGAAATCCGAAGGTCATTGATGTACTAAATTTCCTGCTTGCCGATGAGCTGACCGCCATCAGCCAGTATATGGTGCACGCCGAAATGTGCGATGATTGGGGCTACGAGAAACTGGCCGGGGCGATCGAGAAACGCGCCATCGAGGAGATGAAACATGCCGAGAAACA
>CAYWVP010000113.1:0-1531 GCA_964461605.1 uncultured Anaerolinea sp. | reverse complement strand
CTGGACCAGATCGAGCAGATGGGCATCCAGAATTACCTGGTGGAGCAGTTGGGTTAGCATCACTCTTTATCTATCGAAATCCCCGGTTTTCCGCCGGGGATTTTTGTTTGTCTCTCAATTACATGCGCGTAGCCACACACAAGCCAAATACCTTCAATCTGGATCAGGGGAAGGGGAGTATGACGAATTCAACCTTCGCTGGCGCTGTTTATTTTTTTAGAATTGGTTGACGGATGATGGTTTTGATCTTTTCAGGCGCCACCCGGCGTGGATCGTTCAAGTAGATCTCGTGATGCTTGCCGTGAAGGGAATAGCCCTCGTCAAACGCGAATTGATGCAGGTTGGCGATGGTGGGTCCTTCATCTGCGTAGGGACCGAAATACATGATTTGAACCGATAAACCTTCAATGTAAGTTTCCAGGCGGGCATTATCAACAGAGGCTGCCTTGCCTTTGGCTGTTACCAATTGCTTGGCTTCTTCAAAAAGCGCCTGGGTAATAATATCTGGTTGAAGGATCATCATTGTCCAATCCCACTCTGACTTGGGTGCGTTTTTGAATCTGGTCATATCCGGCATCCACCATAAGCCTTCAAGAGCCATCACGCCGTAATCTATTCCAAGCGTCTTCTTTACATGGAATTTTAAGGTGTAGGACAGGCTGTAAAGCGTCTGGACTGCCTCGCCATATTCAGGAGCAACGTTAGGATCGCCATGCCCGTCCACCATGATAAATTGGAGCGGGGGAATCTCAATGATTTCAGCCATTTTGGCAGAAGGGGAGTACAGGTGCCTGTATTGTTTCTTGAGATCCAGTTTGTCCATAATCATTTCTCCTGATAGGTGAGTCTTATCGAAATAGTTGTTTTGTTTCAACTCATACAGGTAGGAGTATCTGATCGAGAGGGCAGGGGAGTTCTAAGCCACACTCACCCCGATCAACCGACCGATGCCAAAGGTTACCGCGGCGGCCATTAGCCCGAACACCACCATGCGCAAGCCTGATTTCCACACCGGCTTACCAGTGAAAAGGGTGATCGCCGCGCCCAGCCCGAACAGACCCAGCGCGCTCAACCCGATACTGATGTACACCGCGGACATACCGCCGGTGAAGATGAAGGGCGCCACAGGGATGATCGCGCCCAGGGCGAAAAGCACAAAAGAGGTGATCGCAGCTTCCCAGGCGGATCCACCCAACTCGGTCGGGTCGATGCCCAATTCTTCGCGTGCCAGCGTATCCAGCGCGGTATCCTTATTGGTCAGGATTTGCCTGGCCAGGTTGCGCGCGCTTTCCGGCGGGATGCCGCGCGCTTCGTAGATCAGCGCCAGTTCCTCGGCTTCCTCCTCCGGTGCGTTTTCAATTTCCTCCGCCTCGGTCTTCAGCTGGTTCTCATACAGCTCGCGCGAGGATTGCACGGATAGCCATTCTCCCAGCGCCATCGAGATCGACCCCGCCAGCAGCCCCGCGATCCCGGCGATGAGCACGCCGCTGCCTGCCAGCGTTGCTCCCGCCACGCCCATCACCAGGCTCAG
>CAYWVP010000112.1:0-6040 GCA_964461605.1 uncultured Anaerolinea sp. | reverse complement strand
ACGAATTATCTGAGTATATATTCACGAATCCTCAAAGGTGGGGAATTGAGAAGGATTAATTTTGTTACATCTGATTTTTTAAACATCGTAGGGGCAATTCATGAATTGCCCCTACCTATTTAAAACCAAAGGTTAGTACGTCAGCGTCTTCGCATCAGCCTTAACGCGCTTTTTGAACACGATGTATGTCCAGATTTGATACGCCAGTACCACCGGGACCATGATGGCAGCGACGATGCTCATCACCTTCAGCGTGTACGGTGACGAGGATGCAGAATAGATCGTTAAGCTGTTGGCGGGGTCAGTGCTGGAGAGCATCACATTGGGGAAGAGGGCGAAGAATAACGCTGCCACGGTGACGACAACCGCCAGGCTGGAGGTGATGAAAGCCCAGCCTTCGCGCTTTTGCTCCATCATCACGCGCGAAGCGATCAGGGAGGCCACCGCAAGCACCGGCAGGATCAAAGAGACCAAGCCTTTATCAGAGAAGGCTGATTTCGTAAAGAACAGCGCTGCGAAAAGTCCCAACGCGAAGACCAGGGCTGCGGTAAAGTACATTTTGGCGTTGCCATGCGCCTTGGCGCGCAAGCCTTCGGTCAGTTTCAGGCTGAGGAAGTTGGCGCCGTGGAAGCAGAACAGCATCACGACGGTCAACCCGCCCAGCAGGCTGATGGGGTTGAGCAGCGACCAGAAAGTGCCGGTGAACTGCATGTCCGCATCAATGGGCACCCCGCGCACCAGGTTGGTGAACACAACACCCAATAGGAAAGCGGCAAAAAAGCTTGAGATGGAAATTGCGCGGTCCCAGCCGTAGCGCCAGCGGGGCGTGTCGTGTTTGCTGCGGAACTCAAAGGCCACCCCGCGCACGATGAGGGCGAAGAGCAGCAGGAAAAAGCCCAGGTAAAAACCGCTGAACATGGTGGCGTACCAGTGCGGGAAGGCGGCAAAGGTAGCTCCGCCAGCGACGATGAGCCACACCTCGTTGCCGTCCCAGTGCGGGCCGATAGTGTTGATGATGGCGCGGCGTTCCACATCCTTGCGGGTGAGGGCAGTCAACAATATGCCCACACCAAAGTCAAAGCCTTCCAGGAAGAAGAAGCCGGTGTAGAGTACGGCGATCAGGAGAAACCAGAGGATATTGAGGTCCATTATTTACCTCCTCTTTTCTTGTGCGTTTCCACAGTAGTGACGGGCACCGAATCCGCCTCAGTGGCAACCAACCCCTTTTTAGCAAATTTCAACAGCAGGAAAAGGTCAAAAGCCATCAAAACGGCATAGATAACAACGAAACCGATCAGGCTGATGAGCACCGTGGCAGGCGTCAGATTGGGACTGACCGCGTCCTTCGTCTGCATTAATCCATGCACCACCCAGGGTTGGCGGCCGGTCTCAGTCAGGATCCAGCCGGTGGTGTTGGCGATGTACGGCAGGAAGATGATCCACACCAGCCAACCGGAGCGTTTGATCCATTTGTCGGGGTACTTTTTCCAGGCGATGAACAGAGCACCAGCGGTCAGCAATACCATCAGGGTGCCAACCCCAACCATGATCCGGAAATTCCAGAAGGCCATGGGAATGTTAGGAATGTAATTACCGGGACCGTATAACTCCTCGTACTGTGCCTGGATGTTGTTAAGTCCTTCCACTTCGCCTGAGAAGCGGAAGAAGTAAAGGTAGCTCAACGCTTTGGGAATGGTGATCGACCAGGTTGTACGGCGCCCTTCCTGGTCGATGCCCGCTATCAAGTGAAAGTCCGCCGGGTCGGCTGTTTCATAATGCGCCTCTGATGCGGCGGCGGCCATGGGCTGCACTTCGCGCAAATACACGCCCTGCGCGTGACCGGCTAAACCAACCGCAACGGCGGAGATGAGCCCGATGAGCGCGGATAAGTAAAAGGATTTCCTGAAAGCTTCAACCTCGTGATTGCGCACCAGGTGGTAGATGCTGAAACCCAGCATAAAGAAGGAGGCGGTGACCAGACCCGCGAAGAAGGTGTGCAGGAAGAGATACAACGCGCGCGGGTTACCCAGGAGCGCGCCAAAATCGATCATCTGGGCGCGGCCGTTGACGATCTCGTACCCGACCGGGTGCTGCATAAAGCCGTTCGCCACCAGGATCCAGTAAGCGCTCAGGTTTCCGCCGATCGCCACCAGCCACATCACCGCGGCATGCAGCTTTTTGGAAATGCGCTCCCAGCCGAAGATCCACACGCCCAGGAAGGTGGATTCGAGGAAGAAGGCGAGCAAACCCTCCACCGCGAGAGGCGCGCCGAAGACGTCGCCGACAAAGCGCGAGTATTCGGACCAGTTCATGCCGAACTGGAATTCCATCACAATGCCGGTCACCACTCCCATGGCATAGTTGATGAGGAAAAGCTTGCCCCAGAACTTGGTCAGGCGTTTGTACATCGGATTGCCGGTCTTGACGTAAATGGTTTCCAGGATGGCGACGAACCAGCCCAGGCCCAGCGTAAGCGGGACGAAGAAGAAATGGTAGATCATGGTGAGGGCAAATTGCCAGCGTGATAAAAGAACGATGTCCATATCAGGCTCCTTTTAGGAGGTTTTGTGTCACTACTAAAGCGCCGGCCAGAAAGCGGGCAGCACCAGGCGGAGGATGGTATCGATCAGCACAGCGATCAGGAGCAGGTTGCTGAACAACCGGTTGTGATAGAAGGCGAAGCCGGAGAACCAGGTCGGCCAGTACTGCCACTCCTTGGGGGGTTCTTCGGGGCGGGGTTTGGTATGCACCCCGACTGCGTAAAGTGCCCGTTTTCCGGCGAAAAGGACGATGAGGAGGATGGGGGTGAAGTAATGCGTGACGAAGACCAGCACCAGCAGGATGATGTAGATGAGCGCTATCACGGCCATGTTGACATAGCGCGCGGCCTTCTCACCGATGACCACCGGCAGGGTGCCCACCTTTTTCTTCTTGTCTTCGGGGGCTTTGTCGATGTGCTTGCCTATGTTGATGCTCACCACGCTTAATCCCCAGGGGATACCGGCGAGCGCGACCTGCCAGAACTGAGAGGCGTCTCCCCTGGCCAGCACCAGGAAGACAGCCGCCACCATGATCGGCCCCCAGACAAGGAAGATGGACAACTCCCCGAGGGCGATGTGTTTGAGCGGCCAGGTGTACAACAAGAGCACCAGCGCGCCAATGGCAAAGAGAATGATGATATTGAGCGAGAAGCGTGTGTAGAAGAGCGCGAAGATGCCCGTCAGTAGGGCAATCGTACCACTGACCGCGAACCAGCGGAATTGCTGTTCCTTCGTCCAGAACTTCTGGATCAGGGGATGGACGCCGTACTGGGTGCGGAAGTAGTTATCTGTATCGACCCCGCGCGAGAAATCGGTGTAATCGTTGAGAAAATTGTTGGTGCCATGCGCGACAAACAGACCAATGGTGATGATCAACCAGGCGAGGATGGACACACCCCAATTACCCTCAAAATAGCCGTGCCGGATGGCCAGCAGGCCGCCGATAGCGCAGGAATACAGGGTGACGATGGTCACACCGGAGCGGGTGGCGATCAACCACTTCGAGATGACATCCAGTCCATCCCACTCCTCCTTGCTATCCATTTTCACCAAGCCGGACAGAGCCTTTTTCCACATGGATAAGTTTATTTTCATCAAACCCCTCCCGTTACGAAATTCAGGGTAAATAAATTGTTATGCAGGAATTCAAGTTGATTATATACAATTTTAGGTATAAAAATTTGAAAATTTCCGGCAGTACCCGGTTAGAATCCCGGGTTCAGTCGCGTGTCTCCCGGATGACAGGAAGGGTAACCACAGGGGCCGGTTCGGGCAGACGGATGTGCCGCGCGACGAAGAAGTTGATGAACGCGATGAGCACACCCAACAGGAAGACATACTGAAAACCGAATTGATTCCAGATCGCGCCGCCCAGCAGGGCAACGCCGATAGAGAATACGTGGTCGATGCTGACGGCGGCGGAGAGAGCGGGTTGAATATCCGTCGGATCAAGGGCGATCTTCTTCATGTAGGTCGAGCGCGCCATACTGACGGAGAATAACATCTGGTCAAGCAGGTAGCACACGCAAACCACCAGGAAGGCGATGTTTTCCGGCAGGATCGAACGGGAAAAGCCATATCCCAGGCAAACGAAGATCAGCGTCAGCGCTTCAGTGGTGAGCACCAGGCGTTCGCCGAAACGGTCGATCGCTTTGCCGAGGAAAGGCTGGAAGAGGATGCCGATGATGCCGCCGATGGTGTAAAGCGTGGCCAGGGTTTGCGTGGGTTTATTGAAGATCGTCACGATGACCCAGGGGGCGAAGGTGATGAAGATCTGTTTGCGCGATCCGGCGAGGACGGAAAGTAAGTAGTATAGGGAATACTCTTTGCGCAGTTTAAGGAATGTACGCGGCGCGGCAGAGCGTTTGGGCTGCATCATGAACATCAACACGGCTGCGACCAGGAAGACGACAGCGGCGATCGTGAAGCTGGTCTGGTAATTGAAGTTGAGGAATTTGAACCCGATGAAAACGATGAAGCTGCCCAGGATGGTCGCCGCGTTGCGTATGGCGTTCAACTGACCCAGGCGGCGGCCGGTCTGCCCCGCAGAGGCCAGTTCCATGCCGACCGTGGTTGCCACCGGCATGAACAGGTGGTTGCCCATGCTGTAGATGAAGAGAAAGACCACCATGAGCAGGTAATTGGATGAGGAGAAGCCGATCAGGAAGATGCCGACACCTGCCAGCAGCATGGCCACCCCGCCCAGGCGCCGGCTGCCGAGGAGCCAAAGCGCGGCTGATACAAATAACGTGATGACACCCGGAAATTCGCGGGGAAATTCAAGAAAAGAACGCTGGAAACCGTTCAGCGAGAAGGTATCGTTTAGGAAGTTGTTGAGACTTGAATCCACCAGGCTGGCAGCCATTCCCACGGCAAATGAAGCGATGATGAACAGGGCTAATTCACGGGGCAGGTTGCGAATGCGGGAGGGTAGAGTGGGTGGCTTCAAATGAACGGGTCGCCTATGTGCGGTCTGCGGTGATGAGTTGTTTCAATCCCTCGATAGCGACTTTGATCACGCGGTCAGCGTCGAACTCGGCCATGTGTTTTGCTGCATCCGTGTCGTCCACTTCAGCCAGGTCCGATTCGTTGATCACGAGCATGGCTCCACCGGCGCGTTTACGGTGAATGGCGGAAATGATGAAGAGCGCGGCGGCTTCCATTTCGGAGCAGACGGCTCCACCGGCGATCCAGGCATTCCAGCGGTCTGCCAGGTGTTGCGCCATGGGCATGCGCGGACGTTCCACCTCGCCGTAGAAAGAATCCTTGGATTGGCAGATGCCGGTGTGGAATTTCAGGCCGAGTTTTTCCGCTCCTGTGCTGAGCGCGTTGACCACATCAATATTGGCCACAGCGGGAAATTCCATGGGGAGGTAGTGGGAAGTGGTGCCTTCATCGCGGATGGCGGCGGTGACCACCACTACATCACCGGTGTGCACATAAGGCTGCATCGAGCCGGAGGAGCCGACCCTGATGAGGGTATCCGCACCCGCTTCGATCAGTTCCTCGACCGCGATGGCGGTGGAGGGGCAGCCGATGCCGGTGGATACCACCGAGACCTTCTCGCCCAGCAGGGTGCCTGTCCAGGTGACATACTCGCGATTTTGAGCGACGAACTGGGGGTTGTCGAAGAATCGTGCGATCTTCTCGCTGCGCGCGGGGTCGCCGGGCAGGAGCACATAACGACCGACATCTCCCGGTTTAATGTGCAAATGAAAAGCCAGACCTGCTTCGTTTTTCATAATTACCTCGTTTTGGAAGGTGAGTTCAAATTATAGCAGGGTTATACCATGATGGTATGAATTACGGCGCAGAAGTCCCCGGACGGAATTAACCACGGGCAGAGGGATATCCCTCTGCCCGTGTAGATAAAAGGAGGAGAATATTCAGTCGTTAGATGGTCTTAATGCCGTAATTATCCGCCAGCACCTGTTCGAGGCTGGGTTGGGTGCTGAGGAGATCGGTGATGTGATGCTGGC
The DNA here is from genome assembly GCA_964461605.1 of uncultured Anaerolinea sp. Lineage (GTDB taxonomy): Bacteria > Chloroflexota > Anaerolineae > Anaerolineales > Anaerolineaceae > UBA6107. Next base: position 21 of record CAYWVP010000112.1, on the reverse strand, counting down.
AGGCAGCCTTGATCAGGCGGT
>CAYWVP010000111.1:3002-6055 GCA_964461605.1 uncultured Anaerolinea sp. | reverse complement strand
TGAGCACGCCGCTGCCTGCCAGCGTTGCTCCCGCCACGCCCATCACCAGGCTCAGATTGGAGACCAGCCCGTCATTGGCGCCCATCACCGCCGCGCGCAGCGCGTTGCCGCCCGTGGAGCGGTGCCGTCCCTCCAGTTGCATCAAGACAGCGCCGTCGACACCGCCGCGTACCGTGCGCGTCACCACTTTTAATAGGCGTGAATGCGATTGTTCTTCCGCGGCCATTCCCATGGTTTGTTCCATCTGCGCATAGGCAGCGGTGCCGGTCTGCTCCATGCTCTGTACTGACGGTAGGATCATCGCCGGTCCGAAACGTTTCCCCAGCCAGACCAGCGTGCGCGTGCGCCAAGCCGGTTTGTATTCTTGCAGCACCAGGCCGGATTCCCTGGCTTTATCAGCCCATTTATCCGCGTGACGTAGTTCTGTTTTGGCGATGCGCCGGTACACTTCCGCCAGGCGCGGGTCCTTCTCCACCTCCGCCATTGTTTCGTAAAGCAGGGCGCTGGCGCGCTCGTCGGTGTAGGCGTCAGTAATCATATTCTTGTTGCTCATCATGCCTCCGTTTTCACAGTGTTTATTGTACCAACGCCTGCTTAATTAAAACCCATTGAAGAGGCATTAAATTATTACTTCTGATTATGTTAAATAATCAGAAGTAAAATAGCGTACCAAAAAGGGACTATTTACCCGCCCCTGGCGGCAATCAGGTCGCCGTTTGTGGAAACCCGATAATTCTTTACACTTTCAATGCCTGCTCAGGCTCTGCGCTCTTGTGGCTTTTCTTGATCACCAGCTCCCACCACAAGGTCGAGACCTGCACAAAAGTTCTCCACAGACGCTTGAAGTTAAAAAACTGCGACTTGCCGTATGAGCGATGGAAATGGTGCACCGGCACCTCGGCGAACACAAACCCTGCGTCCTGAAACTTCTTGACCATTTCCAGGCAGATCGATCCGGAGCGGCTTTTCAGCTCGATCTGGTCAAAGATGCTGCGCCGGATCAGGCGAAAATCGCAATCCACATCGCGCAATTTGAATCCGAACATCAATCGTACGATGTGATGGTATAGCCGCCCAATGATCTTACGCAGCAGCGGATCGTGTCTTTCGATCTTGTAGCCATTGACCACGTCGATCCCTTCGTGCAACGCTTCGGTCAGCCTTACCAGTTCCAACGGGTTGTACTGGGCGTCCCCGTCCGTGTAAAAGATCCAATCTTTTGTTGCAGCTGCAAATCCGCTGCGCAGCGCACCGCCGTATCCCTGGTTCTGTGCATGATGGATCACGCGCAGTTCGGGGTAACGGCTGGCCAGCTCATCCAGGATTTCCCTGGTGTAATCGCTGCTTCCGTCATTGGTTACGATGATCTCGTAATTGTCCGTCACCTGCCGCATGGCCATAAGCGCGGTCAACACCATGCTGGGGATGGTTCCTCCGTCATTGTAGGCAGGAAACACAGCGCTGATTCCGGAAATGAGCTGATTGGGTTTGTTTTCCATGTGAAATCCCTTTACCTGCAACTCCGCGATATTTTTCTTATTCGCTTCCGTTGACGAAATGATGATGTTTTTCCTGACCGGTCGTTTCATTGCCACGATCACCTTCCCCTTATTCGCATTCCGCGCCATCAAAATACTTCATGCACGTCTCTTTGCGGATGAACATCGCCGCAGTCTCATCCCTGAAAAGCTGGTGATAACCCGCGAGCTTACCATCCATGGCATCCTGATAGAATTGTCTGCCTTCTTCCAGCTCAGCCGGGTCCACGCCCTCCGCGTTCGGATTCAGGTAATCGCGCATACGTGATTCCAGTAGGAACAGGATATCAAAGTCCTGGTTTTCGATGTACTCATAGTTCAGAATGCCGTAACTGGTATTGTACATCCAGCCGCTACTTTGCGGCACATACAACCGGTGGTCGTAATAAACTCTCATCTCATTCGTCTTCAACGGTTCAAGATACGCCGCTGCGTTGTTATAAAACTCGATGCGCGGGTTATTCACATGCCGCTGGCTCTGTTTGGTAATGGTTTCAATATCCTGTCTTATAAACAATCCCAGCTGGATTACTATGATCAGTAGTAATGCAAAGTTAATGACTACGCGCAGTTTACTCCCCTTCCCTCTCCCCGGGTATTCCGGCAGCAGCAGGTACAGGTTCGCGATCAGCGGCACAGCAACGGGCAGCCAGTACTGGTACTTGAAATGGGTGACTGTGAGCAGGGAAATGGTCAGGGGGATAAACCACGCCAGTGTCAGCGCGTACAGGTAGCGTTTTTCGCTCTTCCACGCCCCCCAAATGCTCACCCCCAAAGCGAGCAGCAGGAAAACCGCCTCGCCGTAAAATTGCCGCATGGTCGGCCAGGCTCCGCTGAGCCCCTTTTCATAGACCAGACCATACCCCTGGCCAAGTTCCCGGGTCTCCAGGTTCATGGTGAAGAAATATCCCTGCCGCGCCCACCCGGACAGTAAAAAGGGATTGGCTACCACAAACGCCGCCGCCATGATGACCACAAATACAGCAGCACTGAGCAGCAGCTTCTTTACCGGCATTTTCTTTTCGATAAATCCCCAGATCAGCGCCAGCCCCACTGCCAGGAAGAAGTACACCCCGACCATTTTGGTCGCGGTGAGCACCCCGCACAACATCGCCGCCGCGAAGAAACGCCAGCCGAATTGACGCTGGTCCTTCCACAGGAACAGGAGCACCAGTACCGACAGCAGCAGGGCAAGCCCATCCGGGTGCCACCACAACCCGTTCTGGATCACCGCAGGGATTGAAAGTAATAACACGAACAGCACCGGTGACCGCCAGGTGCGGAAGCCGTCCTGCATGTACACCAGGAGCAACAGGGCGATCAGCATCGGCAGCACACTAACCATCTGGCGCAAAATATGCATTACCAGCGGTGTGTTGTGCATCTGCCCCGCCCACTGCACGGGGAACAGGAACAGCGCAGATGTCCCAAAAAATGGAAAACCGTAGCTGTAGAAATCGTAGAAAATGAATTTTCTCAGAAATGTAACAAAATTCCCCTTTGGCGTGATCATGC
>CAYWVP010000111.1:0-2902 GCA_964461605.1 uncultured Anaerolinea sp. | reverse complement strand
CAGACTTTTCTCGGTATCTGGATTCGCAATCTCATCGAGGGTAATCCGATCAATGTGTACGGCGACGGCACCCAGATCCGCGATTTCAATTACATAGATGATGTGGTCGATGCCCTGCTCATCACCGCCCTCAGCGACGACGCGAACGGAAAGGTGTACAACCTCGGCGCGGAGGACAAACTGAGTCTGACGGATACCGCCCGCCTCCTGACCTCTTTTTACCACAACGAAAACTACCAAATGGTTCCCTTTCCCGAGAACCGTAAATCCATCGATATTGGTGATTACTGGGCTGATTTTGGTCTCATTCAGCGTGAACTCGGCTGGACGCCGCGTGTACCCCTGGCTTTGGGGTTGCGCAAGACACTCGATTATTTCGAAGAAAACATCAGTTATTACAGGTGAGTATGAACAACGATTTTATCCCCGTGGCAAATCCCCTACTTCAGTACCTCTCGTACCAACAGGAAATTGACGCGTCCGTCCAGCGGGTATTCTCCCGCGGGCGCTACATCCTCGGCGAAAGTGTCAGCCGCTTTGAAGAGCAGTTTGCTGATTTTATTGGCGTCAAACACTGCGTTGGTGTAGCCAGCGGCACTGATGCGCTTGTCCTCGCCCTCAAGGCTGCCGGCATCGGTCCCGGTGACGAGGTGATCACGGTCTCCCACACCGCTGTTGCCACCGTTGCCGCCATCGAGCTTGCCGGCGCGCTTCCCGTCGTCGCGGATATTGACCCGCTGCGCCGCTGCCTCGATCCCCGCTGCATCCCGCCCCTGATCACCAGCCGCACCAAAGCCATCCTCCCCGTTCACCTGTATGGACAGCCGGCAGACATGCAGGAGATCTCCCGCATCGCCGCGCAGCACAACCTGCCCGTGATCGAGGATTGCGCGCAGGCTCACGGTGCCCGTATCGGTGCGCAGACTGTCGGATCCTTTGGATCGCTGGCTTGTTTCAGTTTCTACCCCACCAAAAACTTGGGCGCTTTGGGGGATGGCGGCGCAGTGGTGACAAATTCCGCTGAACTTGCCGACCGCTTGAGATGGCTGCGCGAGTACGGCTGGAAAGAGCGCTACATCAGCCACTTCGCCGGCATGAACAGCCGCCTGGATGAAGTACAGGCTGCGATCCTGCAAGTCAAGCTCGCTCACCTGCAGCAGGATAACCAGCGCCGCCTGACCATCGCGGAGCAATACATGCAAGCATTGGAACCTCTCGATCTCAACCTCCCTCACCTCCTCCCGGGCACCACACACGCCATGCACCTCTTCGTCATCGAGCATGCCCAGCGCGATGAGTTGCGCGCATTCCTTGAAGCGGGCGGCATCGGCACCGCTATCCACTACCCGCAGGCGGTGCACCAGCAGCCGGCGTACCAGGGTCGTCTGAAAGGGTCTGACGCACTCCCGCACACTGAACGGCTGATACCGCGCATCCTCAGCCTGCCCATGTACCCGGAGCTTCGCGATGACCAGGTCCTGCGCGTCTGCGACCGCTTACTCGCCTGGCGCGAGAAGCAGGGTTGATTCCTCAACCTCCTTTCCCTTTTTTCCGCTTTCGCTATAATTGTGCTATTGCAATCCATCCCGTGCGCAATCGGAGTACGCCATGAGCCTCAACACGAAGACCTTTAAACGCGCCGCCCGCACCTCCACCATCCTGTTCTTTTTCTTCATGCTCCTCCACCAGACCGACAAGCTCCTCATCGGCCCTCTGCAGACGCAGGTGATGGAGACCTTTAAGATGACCTACACCCAATGGGGCATGATCAACACCGGCGCCCTGCTGGTCGGTGCCATCCTTTACCCGGTGTGGGGCTGGCTCAACGACCACTACAACCGCGGCAAACTCCTTGCCCTGGCCTCGCTCTTGTGGGGTTCCACCACCTGGCTCAGTGCCATCGTCAAGACCTTCCCCGCCTTTCTGGTCACTCGTTCCTCCACCGGTATCGATGATTCCAGCTACCCCGGCATGATGAGCCTCCTCGCCGATTATTATCCGCCCAAGTCCCGTGGACGCATCTACGGTTTACTCCAGCTTACCCAGCCGCTCGGTTACCTCCTGGGCATGGTGCTGGCGTTGATCCTTGGCGGTGCGATCGGTTGGCGCAATGTCTTCTTCATCACCGGATCACTCGGCATCGTCCTGGCCATCGCCATCTTTTTCGGTGTGAAGGACGTGCCGCGCGGCAGCAGCGAAGTGGAGCTGCAGGGCGTGGAGGTCAGTAAATTCAAGTTCAGCTGGAAGTCCGTGAGGGAAATCTTCACGAAACGCAGCCTGTACTTCGTCTTCGCCCAGGGCTTTATCGGCGTCTTCCCCTGGAATGTGATCACTTATTACTTCTTCGGTTACCTCGCCACCGACCGCGGCTACGATGGCAACACGCAGTTGATGATCATGGCCCCCGCTGTGCTGGCCATGGCGCTCGGTTACCCGCTGGGCGGCGTGCTGGGCGACCGCCTGTTCAAACGCACCAAACGCGGCCGTCTCATCGCCGGTGCGATTGGCATCCTACTCGGCGCGATCTTCCTCGCCATCACAATGAGCGTGCCCAACCCGCAGGTGGGACTTTTCACCGCCATGCTGCTGCTCACGGCGCTCTTTATGCCATTCCCCTCCCCGAACATCGTCTCGACCATATATGATGTCACGCTGCCAGAGGTGCGCTCCACCGCCAACGCGGTGCAGAACTTCATCGAATTCATCGGGTCGGCTTCCGCTCCGCTCATCGCCGGCATCATCGCCGACAGGTTCACCGTCGGCACCGCCATCCTGTCCATCAGCCTCATTACCTGGGCGCTGTGCTTCATCTTTATCCTCATCGCCATCGTTATGATCCCGAAAGACATTAACGCCATGCACACGCAGCTTGAGGAGCGCGCCGCGGCAGAAAAAGCCGGGT
>CAYWVP010000110.1:0-6102 GCA_964461605.1 uncultured Anaerolinea sp. | reverse complement strand
GTTTGAAAACCATCCCGCGGGATCATGTAGGCATCACGGGAATTTTCGGGAACAGGAGCAATCAGCGGGGCAAAAATCGCAATGATCATGTAAGCGAAGAGCAAAATGATGCCTATCAGTGAAGTGGGATTCTTGAGCAACTTTCGGATGACTGCCATGTGGTTCTCCTCTTTTGACAGCTTAGTCCAGCCGGATACGCGGATCGATCACGCCATAAAGTACATCCACAACCAGGTTGCCGGCAACCAAAATAAATGAGCTGAACAGCGTAAAACCTAAAACGGAAACGACATCCAGGGAAAGAGCTGCCTCCGACATGAAGGACCCCATTCCCGGGTAGTTGAAGATCGTCTCAGTGATCACCACGCCGTTCAACAACCCGATCAGGGTCAATGCGCCAATGGTAACAACCGGGATCAGGGCATTGCGCAGCGCGTGACGGTTGAGGACAATGTTTTCTGTCAGTCCTTTGGCGCGGGCGGTGGTCATGTAATCCTGCCGCAAGACGTCCAGCATCGAGGAGCGGGTCACGCGCAACAGGTAAGCCCAGTTAAGATAGGCAAGGGTGATGGAAGGGAGGATCAGATGAATTACTGCATCCTTGAAGATATCAAACCGGCCATTGAGCAGTGCATCAACAGTGTACATGCGGGTATAGCTGATAAAATTTTCTGATTGGATGATTTGCATTGCCCAATCTGAAAGCCTTCCGGGGGGAAACCAACCGAGTCTGGCATAGAAAAGCAATAAAACCAGGAGGCCAAATACAAAGATGGGGATCGAATAACCGAGGATACTAAAAACTCTAAGCAACTGATCAATAAATCGATTGTGATGAATTGCGGCAAGCACACCGAGATAGATGCCGATCGCGATCATCGGTATACCAGCCCATAGCGCCAGCTCCACCGTGGCGGGTAAACGGCGCCCGATCACTTCCTTGACATCGCTCTTGCCGGTCTTTGACCAACCCAGGTTGCCTCGCAGTACGCCACCTTTGGTTGTGTTGGTATCCGGATCGTGCCGGCCAACCAGCCAGTACCAGTATTGCACAGGCGCAGGATCGTCGAGCCCGTATTTCTCGATTATTCCATCCAGCGCACCAGTTTTCTTGGGAATGTCTGACACATACAGCGAGGCTCGTTCGTATGGGGTGAGCAGAGACAGCATCGCAAAAATGAGGATCGTTACAGCGGCAAGAATGAGCGGCATCATCAACAAGCGGCGTACGATGTAGGTTAGCATGTTTACCTGATCTTTCCGGTATACCCTGTTGTTACCTCTTGTTGGGGGCTGGTTCTCACCAACCCCCAACAATCAAGGAGGAGTTATTGCGGGGGTTCCTTGGTTAATCCGTAGAAGAAGGCAGTTTCAGAATTGCCGAACGCCGGGTTAAAGATGTACCCTGACATCCATTTCTGAAAATGAACGCCATCCAGTGCCTGGTACATCCAGATGTTGATCACGTGATCAGTAGCGGCTTTTTGGATTTCTTCATAGATCAATGTGCGTTTGGCAACATCTGTCTCTTTGGCGCCGGCCATGATCAATGCATCGATCTCGGCTGCAATGTCTGGTGTTAAGTTGATAACCCGTCCGTATGTGCCTTGTGAATACAGGAATGGTTGTACCCAGTTGTGAGGGTCGTGAAAATCCTCCACCCAGCCGGCGACGGTCACCGGCAGTTTTCCCTGGCGGCGGCTTTCGAGCATTACAGGCCAGGGCATTCCAACAACAGATACGTTGAAACTTGGATTTACCGCTTCCAGACCGGCTTTGAGGATCTCTGATCCCAGCATTCGGGTATCGTTTCCAGTGTTGTACGCAATCTGGAAGTACATACCTCTATTCCAGATGTCATCGTCATCCTCACCTGCGGGAATTCCATCCTTATCAGCATCAGCCAGTTTGAATTCCTCCTCGCATTTGGCCAGATCGTAGGCAAAGGCAAAGGGTTCATCTTCCAAGTAACCCATCATGTCTTTCAGAATGGGTCCCTGCGCCTGGATTCCTTCATCGGATAGCGATTCATGGATCATGGCTTGAAAGTCGAAGCAGTAGTTGAAGGCTTTGCGAATGTGGATGTCGGTAAATAAATCTGCGGGAATACCGTTTCCATCCAGTTCACCACTGCCGATATAGGGATTACCTCCCTCGGTGTTGATAGACCAGTTCAAGTGGGCGGCAGTGACCAATGGCAACGGAAGCTGGCGATAACCCTTCACAAAACCAACCGGGTTGGTATCCTGGCAGGAAGAATCGTCGATCCCGCACAGAATTCCGATCTCTTCGTTCATCTGGTTACGGTAAATTGCGGGAACATAGATGTAGTCAGCATCACCAGCCTGGAACATTGCCAGCCGGGTGCCCCATTCATCGATATTCTTTACGACTACGCGCGGGATCTTTGCCACACCACTCGGACCACCTTCCCACATGGGTTCGGTGCGCCAGTAATCCTCATTAGCGGTCAGAACGATTTCCTCGTTAGGGGTCCAGTGATCCAGTTTATAAGGACCCGTGCCATTCGCATGGTTGAAGAGCAGCGATTCCTCAGCCGCGGGATCAGCCCAGGCTGGCCAGGTCGCGCAGTCATTATCCCAGTCACCATTTTCAACCATCCATTCCTGGTCTACGATGCCGCCCATGAACTGTGCAGACAGCAGGGAGAATAACCAGGGAACAGGTTGGTAAAACTTCATGGTAACCGTACCGGCGGCATCATCCGCAACGACCGTTGATTTTATCGCCTCGCATACTTCCGTGATTTGATCTGAAGATAATCCTTCAAAATCCTCCATCTCGGTGTAAGCTTTGGCAAATTCCTTGATGGAACCGAATGAGAGATCCGTACCAAAGAAAGCTTCATAGAGGATCCACTGGAACCCGTCAAGTCGCCCCTGGAGCATGTTCCGATGAAGAGTGTAGGCTACATCATGCGGTTCCAGCGTTCCACCCTCATGGAACTTAACTCCCTGGCGGATATTAAATACGTATTCCATCCCGTCACTGCTTACGGTCCAGTCGGTTGCAAGGGCAGGGATGAATTCATCCACTTTTTCGCGCTTGAAGAAAGTGAGCCCCTCATAGATATTGAGCTCGATGCTTAACCCGGCAGTTTCATATGTCCAGGCAGGATCGAGCGTTTCAGGTTCTCCGGCGCCGGTGATCATCATCAAAGTCTCAGGATTGTTGAACTTTGGTGTGATCTTTTGCACATTTTCGGTTTCCGGGGGAGTGGTGGCTTCATCACTGGGCTCTGCAGGTATCACTTCACCGGTTGGGTCTTCCACGGGATCAGAGCTGCTGGTGGGAGCAGGTGCCGGAGTCTGGCAAGCGCTCAAAAGGAAAATAGCTATTGCCAGTACGGAAAAAAGCAGATACAGTTTCGATTTCATGTCTTTTCCTCCAATTGAATTTGATAATCAGAAATCTTTATGGTCTTCGCAAAGACTGGTTATTTCATAGATCTCCTTTCGGTATCAAGTGGCAGGCTGCGAGATGGCCGGGTGAAACCTCAACCAGATCCGGTCTCACGAGACCGCAAATCCTCTCTGCCAATGGACAACGGGTGCGGAAGTGACAACCCGAAGGCGGATTACTTGCAGATGGAACATCTCCTGAAAGAATGGTGCGGTTCCTTTTACGTTCCACTTTGGGATCAGGAATTGGCACCGCTGACATTAACGCTTGCGTATAGGGATGCCTGGGGTGATCGTGTAGATCTTCGCTGGAGGCCAATTCAACGATCGTCCCCAGGTACATAACGGCTACCCGATCACTGATATGGCGAACCATGGAAAGATCGTGGGCGATAAACAGGTAGGTGAGGTTCAACTCTTTCTGTAATTCTTCAAGCAGGTTAACGATCTGAGCCTGAATCGAAACATCAAGCGCTGAAATTGGTTCGTCGCAAACGATCAAATCGGGATTGAGAGCTAAAGCGCGCGCGATGCCAATGCGTTGTCGTTGACCGCCTGAAAATTCATGCGGGTAACGATCAATGAATTTCGAACTTAGCCCAACCAACCCCAGGTACTTCTGAATACTTCGCTCCAGATCTGTACCCCGTGCCAGACGAAAAATCGATAATGGCTCACCAACAGTCTCTCGAACTGTCATGCGCGGGTTCAAACTGGCATATGGGTCCTGAAAGATCATTTGAATCCGGCGGCGGAGTGGGCGAAAACGATTCTCGTTTAGAGACAGCAATTCCTGGTCACCGAAGTAGATCTTTCCTTCGATTGGATTATTGAATTTCAAGATCGCCCGACCGGTGGTGGTTTTTCCACAACCGGATTCCCCCACCAGTCCAAGTGTTTCACCGCGGTGAATGGAGAAACTGACACCATCAACCGCATGAACATGTCCGACGACGGAGCGAAATACTCCACGCCGAATTGGAAAATGGACCTTCAGATCTTCAACACGCAGCAGGATCTCGTGGTTCATTTGTATTCCTTCCCGGTTTCTGGGTTTACCCAGCATGCCACGCGGTGACGGTTACCGATCAACTGTAATGAAGGGATTTCCTGATCACATCGCTCTACCCGGAATTTGCAGCGCTCAGAGAATGGACAGGAAACAGGTTTCTTGTAGAGGACCGGTGGAAGACCATCGATGGAGGTAAGCTTCCGGTTGTGACCTTCATCCAGGTGCGGCAGGCTGGACAATAATCCGATGGTGTATGGGTGATGCGGCGCCTCATACAAATCATCCACCAGCGCTTCCTCGATAATCAAACCGCCATACATCACAACAATCCGTTGGGCTAACCCCGCGATCAAACCCAGGTCATGTGTGATCCAAATGATCGCCATGCCAAGCTGATCTCGTAAGTCTTTTACCAGTTCAACAATCTGCGCCTGGATGGTTACATCCAGGGCAGTGGTGGGCTCATCGGCGATCAGAATCTGGGGGGAGCATATTAAAGCCATTGCGATCATGACCCGCTGGCGCATGCCCCCGGAGAATTGATGCGGGTAATCCTTCAGGCGTTCTCCTGGATTTGGAATGCCAACCAGATCCAGCATGTGTACAGCCAAATCCTGGGTGGCTTTTTTCGACAGTGAGCGGTGCATATCCACAGGTTCCGTCACCTGCCTGCCTATCGTCAACACGGGGTTGAAATAGGTCAGCGGATCCTGGAAGATCATGCCGATCTCGGAACAACGGATTTTGCGAATTTCCCGATCCTTCATCTGCAGAAGATCCTGGCCTTTATAGAAGGCTTTTCCTGCGGTTACTTTACCGGGCGGATTGGGTATCAATCCCAGAATAGATAGCATGGTGACGCTTTTTCCGCAGCCGCTCTCACCCACAATGCCCAAAATCTCCCCGCGCTCCAGTTCCAGGCTGACTCCATTCACCGCGTGCACTGTACCTTCAGGAGTCCGAAAGCACGTTTCCAAATTTTCGATGGTCAGTAGGCTATCTGGCATATAAACCTTCCAGTGAACTAATGGGAAAACTGCTATCTACATAATAAAAAGAACATCCTCCTGTCTGCATCGGATGACAGGAGGATGTTCTTATTGGACAGATGTCCAATTTTTTAATGATTCATTCAATGGACCAGACGTTCCCGCAGGGCTAGTACAACAGCCTCTGAACGGTTGGATACCCCCAATTTTGAAAGAATGCTGCTTACATGCGCGCGCGCCGTTGACCGGGTGATGAATAGCCGTTCGGCAATTTTGGGATTTGTTAAACCTTCGACCATTAATGTCAGCACTTCACGCTCACGGTTTGTTAGTTCGTGTTCATGTTGTGAATTTTGACTCTCCATTATTATCGCCTGGGTGACCTCGGGTGCTACTGTTAAGCGCCCGGCGCAGGCTGCACGAATTGCCTCTACCAATTCATCGCCGGTGATGTTTTTTAACAAATATCCAATCGCTCCGGCTCGAAGTGCATTCTGTACCAGTTCTTTTTCCTGGAAACTGGTGAGGGCAATGATCTGGATCTGAGGCCAGTTTTTATGTATGGTGCGGATTGCTTCCACCCCGTCCATTTCCGGCATCAGGAGGTCCATCAGGATCACCTTCGGTTGGAGCTGCTCACAAAGATTGACCGCCTCGCGCCCATCCCGTGCTTCTCCTA